>CAZEAV010000054.1:0-9824 GCA_964510215.1 uncultured Iamiaceae bacterium | reverse complement strand
GTCGCTGCGCCAGGTGTACGGCAAGTCCGTGTACGCCCGTCATCCCAAAGTCGACGGCGACACGACCTGGAACATGCCCGTGGGCTACGGACTCTCCGAGACGTGTGCACTGTTCACCGCGCACGACGCCTCCACCCCACGCGAAGCCCTGCGCGCCTCCTACGGCACCTTGTTGCCCGGCAACGAACTGCGTGTCGTCGATCCCGAGACCCGGACCGAACTCGGCGCGGGCGACGAAGGCGAGCTGTGCGTGCGGGGGCCGAGCCTGATGAAGCGCTACCTGGGCCGCACCCCGGCCGAGACCTTCGACGCAGAGGGGTTCTTCCACACCGGCGACCTCGGCTCGATCGACGCGGACGGGAACGTGCACTTCGACGGCCGGAGCACCGAGATGATCAAGACCGCCGGAGCCAACGTGGCCCCGGCCGAAGTCGAGGTGCAACTCCAGGCGTTCGCCCCGGTGAAGGTGTCCCGGATCATCGGGATGCCCGACGCCGGACGCGACGAGATCGTGGTCGCCGCCATCACCCTGAAGGACGGCGCGTCCGCGACCGCAGAGGACGTCAGGGAATTTCTCCGCACCCGGGTCGCGTCCTACAAGGTGCCCCGGGAGGTGCTGTTCTTCGCCGACGGGGAGATCCCGATGACCTCGGCCGGTTCCAAGGTGCGCGACCCGGAGCTGGCAGCGCTGGTCGCCCGACGACTCGCGCCACACGGACCCGACACCGACCCGGAGGGAGCGTCATGAGCGACGAAGCACCGACGAGCACCGACGAAGGCCTGGACACCTCGGATCTGGATCGTCACATGGGCGTGCCGATCCGACCGGGCGAGCTGACCGAACCGATCGCCCGCAACGACATCCGCCGGTGGGCCCAGGCGATGCACTACCCGAACCCGCTGCACTACGACGCCGCGTTTGCCGCACAGAGCCGGTTCGGCGACCTGGTGGCGCCGCTGAGTTTCACCGTCGCCTGCGACACCAGCCACGGCTGCTCGCCCGCCCAGGTGGGGCGGATCCCGAACAGCCACCTCATCTTCGGCGGCGACGACTGGTGGTTCTTCGGGCCGCGGATCCGACCCGGTGACCATTTCGTCTGCCACCGGATGCCGTATGACTACCGGGTCACCGATACGTCCTTCGCCGGCCCGACGTGTTTCCAGCGCGGCGACACGCTGTACATCAACCAACGCGGGGAACGGGTGGCGCTGCAACGCTCCACCGCGATCCGCTACCGGGTGCGGGCCGCGAAGTCCAAGAAGCTGTTCACCGGGGACGCCGACCCGGACTGGTCCGACGACGAGCTCGCCGACATCGAAGCCCGCAAGGACGCCTTCATCGACCAGATCCAGGACCTCGGCCACGCGCCCCGACTGTGGGGAGACGTGGCCACCGGCGACCGGCTCGCCGAACGGGTTCTCGGCCCGCATTCACTCGCCAGCTTCACCACCGAATGGCGGGCGTTCCCCATGACGACGTGGGGCGGCATGGCCAAAGGCCCGACCACCGTGTCGGCGAAGGATCTCGGCTACACCGTCGAGATGTCCGGCGGCGAAGGCGACAAACGGCTGGAGCGGCGCAATCCCGAGTTGGCCGACGGCGCCTACTACGGCCCGTCTCGGGGACATCTGCAACCCCGCTGGGCCGCGCATGTCGGGATGCCCCGCGGCTATGGCTACGGCGCGTCGATGGGCGCCTGGATCATCGACTTCGTGGCCGGGTGGGCCGGCGAGTGGGGCGAGATCACCGAGGTTGCCGCGCAGTACCGCAATCCGGCGTTCACCGGCGACATCACGATCATCACCGGCGAGGTCACCGAGACCTGGACCGAACGACGCCACCACCGGGCACGGGTCCACGTCGAGTTGGCGAACCAGGCCGACGCCCGGCTCGCCAGAGCCGACGTCACCGTGGAGCTTCCCGAAACCGACCCCCGAACCGAAGAGGAGACCCGGTGAGCGAAACCGCGTCCGGCGATACACGCACGATCCTGTCGACCGCCCCACTTCGCGGGCCCGGACTGGACGCGCTGCGGGCGATGGGAACGGTGATCTGTGACCCCTGGATCGACAGTGCACCCATGAGGATCTACAACGCGGACCAGCTCGCCGAACGGGCCGCCGCCGAAGGCGCGGATGTCCTCATCTGCGAAGCCGACCAGTGCCGGGGTCCCGTGTTCGACCTACCGCTCGTCGCCATCGGCTCGACCCGGGGCGACCCCACAAACGTGGACTTGGCCGGCGCCACGGCGCACGGCATCCCGGTGCTGCGCGCGCCCGGTCGCAACGCGGACGGGGTCGCCGAACTCGCCGTGGCGATGCTGCTGGGGGTCACCCGCCACCTGCGCGGCGCGGACCGCGATGTGCGCGAGCTGAACGTGTTCGCCGGAGGCACCATCCCCTACCAGCGATTCCGCGCCCACCAGCTCGCGGGCGCGACCATCGGTCTGGTCGGTCTCGGGGCGGTGGGGCGGGCCGCAAAATGGCGTTTCGAAGGCCTCGGCATGCACGTGATCGCCGCCGACCCGTTCGCCGCCGATGCCACCCACACCCTGGACGACCTGCTCGCCGAAGCCGACATCGTGTCGATGCATGCCGCGGTCACTCCCGACACCCTCGGCCTGATGGACTCGCAAGCTTTCGCCCGGATGAAACCCGGCGCCGTGTACCTGAACACCGCACGGGCCGGGCTGCATGTGCTCGACGCGCTGGTCGACGCGCTGGCATCGGGCCATCTCTCCGCCGCGGCGCTGGACCACTTCGACGGCGAGCAACTGCCCGCCGGGCACCCGCTGCTCACCATGGAAAACGTGCTGCTCGCCCCTCACATCGGCGGGGCGACCTATGAAACCGAGGCGGTCCACACCACGCTCATGGCCGACGGCCTGGCGGCCCTGCAACGGGGCGAGCGGCCGCCGAATCTCGTCAACCCGGAGGTCCTCGACAAATGACCGACGCCGTGAAATCCCCCACGACCACACCACAGGAGGTGCTTGCCACCGCCAAGGCCATGCTGGCCCAGGGCCTGGTCGAGGGCACGTCGGGCAACATCTCGGGTCGGCTGGACGACGACCTGGTGTGCCTCACCCCGTCCTCGGTGCGCTATGACACGATGACCCTGGAGGATCTGGTCGTCTGCGACCTGGAGGGCAACGTCGTGCGCGGCGAGCGTGCCCCGACCACCGAGAAGGACCTGCACCTGGGCACCCTTTCCCGCTACCCCGAGCTGGGCTCGGTCATCCACACCCACGCGGTGTACGCCACGATGTTCGCGCTCGCCCACGAGCCCATCCCCGCGGTGATCGAGGAGGTCGTGGTGTACCTGGGCGGTGACGTGCCGTGCGGTGACTACAAGGGCACCGGCACCGCGGAACTGGGCGAGGAGGTGGCGAACCACCTGGCGAAGCGGGGCGCCGCGCTGTTGGCCAACCACGGTCTGGTGAGCTGTGGTCCCTCGCCGGAGCGGGCGCTGCACAACGCGGCGCTGGCCGAGCGCACCGCGCAGATCGTCTGGGGTGCGCGGGCGATGGGCGCCACGATCCATCCGCTGCCCGGCAAGGTCAACACCGACATGGCCGCCGTGTACGACTTCGTGCGTCACAACGTGTGAGCCACACGGGGGGTCGGGGATGGCATTCGAATTCGACGACGCGGCCCGGCACGCGGTCGCCGCGGCCTTGGACGCCGCGGTGCCCGGGAGCGTGGAGCTCGGCGCGCTCGACTTCGTCGAAGGGCTGCGCGGCGCGCTGGAGTTCGATCCGCCCCACATCTGGGCGGCACCGGCCGACTCGGGGGCCGACTGGTTGGACTTGGGCGCCTGGGAACGGGCCGCGTGGCAGACACGGATCGCCGACTGGCGCGCCGGCTACGAACGGATCGCGCGCGGTGACGCCACGGACGCGGACCGCGCGCTGGTGCACGAGCATGCATGCGAGGCCACCTACGGCGACCCGGCCTACGGCGGCAACCGCAACGGTGGGGGCTGGCGTCGGATCTCCTTTCCCGAGCCCCTGTTCCCGCCGTCACGCCCCGCGGTCCCGGGGTCCTCGGGCACCCCGGATGACGGGACCGGTTCGTGAGCGGCGCCGCGGACTGCGACGCGGTGATCATCGGGTCCGGTCCCGGCGGATCCGTGGCCGCCGACGTGCTCACGGCCGCGGGCTGGTCGGTGATCGTGCTGGAGAAAGGCCGGAACCACCTGATCGACCTGGAAGCGCCGCACGATCAGCTCCGCCATTTCGCCAACGACGAGATCGCCGCGGTGCGCCGGCACCTCCTCGGCCCGGACCCGCTGCTGGAGCCCCGCACCTACCGCCGCGACCACGCCGACGGCGACCGGCTCCTCACGGGTGAGGTGAACAACCTGCCCTCCACGGTGGGCGGAGGCGGCTACCACGCGGATGCCAAGCTGCCACGTTTCCGGGAGGAGGACTTCGCGTTGGAAACGACGCGGGGGCCCATCGACGACGACGGGGCCGAGGTGGCCGACTGGCCGATCTCCTACGCCGATCTCGAACCCCACTACGCCGCGGTGGAACAGGGCCTGGGTGTCGCGGGCGAAACGGGCACGAACCCGTTCGCGGCGTGGCGGAGCACCGACTATCCGATGCCGCCGGGGCCGGACATGGCCCAGGCGCTCGTCACCACCGCGGCGGCCGAGCGCGCCGGGCTGCATCCCTACCGCGCCCCCACCGGCATCAACTCGCGCCCCTACGGCGGCCGGGGCGCGTGCGTGGACTGTGGGTTCTGTGGGCACTACGGCTGCCCGGTCGGCGCGAAAGGCGACCCGATCGCGCCACTGCAGCGAATGCTGCGGAGCGGGCGCGGCGAGCTGCGCCCCGAGGCCTATGTGACCGGGATCGTGCGCGACGCCTCGGGACGACGGGCGACCGGGGTGCGCTATCTGGACCTGCGCCACCACCCGGACGCGCCCATCGTCGAGGTGCGCGCCGCGCGGGCGGTGATCGTCGCCGGTGGGGCGTTCGAAACGGCCCGCCTCCTGCTGCGCAACTCACTCGGTGGCGACCTGGTCGGGCGCTATCTCACCTACCACTTCCAGACCTTCACGGTGGGCATCTTCCCCGGCGATACCGGGGGTGACCGGGGCCGCGACGTCACCCATCTCCACGACGAACTGATGATCGACACTCCCGGGTTGCGCGCCGCCGCACGCGACGCCGGGCTGGCGTGGGTGCGCGGCGGGGTGACCGAGCACGGTTCGGCCGCCGGACCCGTGGACGAGGCACTCATGCACCCCCCGGGCGAGGGACACCTGGGGGCGATGGAAGACGGCGCGCTCCGCCGACGCATGTGGGTGCTCACCATGCAGGGCGAGGACCTTCCCCGGTCGGCGAACCGGATCGACCTGGACCCGTCAGTGCGTGACGCCTGGGGCTTCCCTGCCGGGCGGGTCACCTACGCGCCGCACCGCCACGAGCTGGTGGCATCGGCCTACGCCGCAGGCGTGCACGAGGCCCTGCTGCGCGACGCGGGCGCCCAGGCGGCGTTCACGGCCACATCGCCACCCCAGGACGATCTCGACCGTCACGCGCTCGTCAACCCGATCGGCATCGCGCCGGCCAGTCGGCACATCATGGGGACCGCCCGCATGGGCACCGACCCGACCACCTCGGTGGTGTCTCCCGAACAGCGGCTCTGGGACGTCGACAACGTGGTGGTATGCGACTCGTCGGTGTTCGTGACGTCCTCGGGATACAACCCCACCCTGACCCTGGCCGCCCTTTCGCACCGGGCCGCCGGCCTGCTCGCGTCGAGCCGACCGTCCCCACCCGGCGCCGGTCCCGTGCGTGCGTCGGGTTGAAAACCTCCGCCGCTGTGCACATCATGGAACGCGTCGGATTCCGGGTGGGTCGCGGAACATCGGCACCTCACCAACCGCTACCCCACGGGTGAACGACCATGGCTGATGTCCCCACGATCACGCTGAACGACGGCGTCGAGATTCCCCAGCTCGGTTTCGGCACCTACCGGATCGACCCGGCCGACGCGGCCCGGGCCTGCACCGACGCGCTCGAGATCGGCTACCGCTTCTTCGACACCGCCCAGATGTACGGCAACGAAGCGGGTGTCGGACAGGCCGTGCGTGAGTCCGGCCTGAGCCGCGACGAGGTGTTCATCACCTCCAAGCTGGACAACCCGAACCATGCCCCCGACCGCGCCCGCGCCAGCTTCGCCGCGACGCTCGAGGCACTCGGCACCGACCATGTGGATCTGTTCCTCATCCACTGGCCCCTGGCGCAATCGGCCGGTTTCCTCGACGCGTGGCGGACGCTCGAGGAGTTCCGCGCCTCCGGGGGTACCCGCTCGATCGGCGTGTCGAACTTTCAGCGCGCACACATCCAGTCGATCGTCGATGCCGGGTTGACCGTCCCCTCGGTGAACCAGATCGAAGTCCACCCGGGCCTCGACCAGGACGACCTCCGGGCGTTCGGCGCCGAGCACGGCATCGTCACCCAGGCCTGGGCACCGATCTCCCGGGGCGAGGTGTTCGACGACCCGACCATCACCCGGATCGCCGAACGGCTGGGCCGGACCCAGGCGCAGGTCGCCCTGCGGTGGAACATCCAGCGCGGTGACGTGGTGTTCCCCAAGTCGACCCATCGGGACCGGATCGCCGAGAACTTCGCCGTGTTCGACTTCACCCTCACCGACGACGACATGACCGCGATCTCGGGCCTGGACACCGGAACGCGCATCGGCCCGCACCCCGACGACGTCAACTGGTCGCCCGCCACCTGACCGCTGCAGGCCCCGGCCACGGCCCGGCCGGCCCCTCACTCCGGACCGTCGGGCTCCTCGTCGCGCGGCAGCGATGACCCCTCGCCGGGAAGGGCGAGCCTGGGCACCTCCCCGGTCCGCCGGTGTTCGGCCGGGTTCCTGGCCTCGGCCGCCCGGTCGGCCAGGGCCTCGCCGGCGCCCGCATAGAGGTGCAGCACGACGTCCAGGCCGAGTTTCTCGAGTTCGCGCGCATCCTCCCGGTACAGCGCGACGGCCGCGATGATGCCGTCGCGGTAGCCGGTACGACGGAGCTGGCGCAGCGCCTCGATGTTCGCGAACTGCGACGGCATGGCCAACACGACGATCTCGACCCGGCCGTTGCGCATGACACGGGTCCAGAAGTCCTCGTCGGTGGCGTCCCCCTCGATCACCGAGAACCCCCGGTGCCGCAGCAGCTCGACGCGGTAGTGGTCGTGTTCGACGCCGAGTACGTCGTAGCCGTACTCGTCGCGCAGTTGGGCATAGGTGGCCCAGCCGACCCGTCCCATGCCGAGCACCACGGCGTTCGCCCGTCCGATGTCGATGGGCCGATCGGCGGGGTGGATCTTGTCCACGGCTCGTCGAGGGAGCCGCTGGGCCGCGCGGGTCACCCGTGACACCGAGGTGGGATTCACCACCGCGGCCACCACGAAGCTGCCCGCCACGGCGATGACGAAGTTCAGCAGCCACTCCTCGGGCAACCATCCCGACTCGACGCCGAGCGCGGCGATGATCAGGGAGAACTCCGAATAGTTCGACAGCAACAGGGCGATCAGCAGGCTGGTGCGGTTGCGCAACCCCAGCGCCCAGAACGTCAGCCAGTACAGCACCGCGGCGATCGGAAGCAGCAGCAATAGCACCAGACCGGCCCCGACGTTGTGCCAGGTGGGCAGGCCACCGAGACCGATGTTCACGAAGAACGCGACCAGCAACAGCTCCTTGACGGTGAACAGGTCGTGGGAGAGTTCGTCGGCGCCGGGGCGGGGGGCCAGGACCAGTCCCATCACCAGTGCCCCGAGATCGCCGGACAGCCCGAGCCACTCGAACAGGAAATACCCGGGGATCAGTGCCATCGCGATGCCGAACAGGGCGCCGAGCTCGCCGTGGCCGAGGCGCCGCCATCCTTTGGTCACCCAGGCGAGCACCGGCACCAGCACGATGAGGCCGAGCGAGAAGATCTTGGGCGCCTCGCCCCGGGAGAACGACATCACGCCGACCGCGATGATGTCCTGGATGATCAGGATGCCGATGGAGATGTTGCCGTACAGCGCCTGCTCGTCACCACGGTCCTGGAGAATCTTGATGACCATGATCGTGGACGAGAACGACAGCACCAGCGAGATCACCACGAGCACGCCGAAGCTCTCGGGCCCCACGACCCCCAGCACACTCAGCAACGCCAGGAACCCCGCGCCGGTCGCGGTGATCGCCAACGTGTGGATCCCCCCACCCAGCCAGACGGGTTTGCCCACCAGGCTGCGCAGGTCGAGTCGGAGGCCGACCGCGAACAGCATCAGGGTCACCCCGATGTCGGCGAGCAGGGGGATTCCCGCCACCTGTTGGGCGTGCATCGCGTTGAGAATGAAGCCGGCCGCCAGAAAACCCACCAGCGGCGGGAGCCGGATGATCCAGGCGACCAGCCCGCAGCCGAAGATCACCGCCAGGTAGGTGACCACGACGTCCATCAGCCGAAATGCCGCCGCATCGTCCGGGGTGGCATCACGTCACCCGGGTGGGTCCGAACCGGTCCGCGGAGGCGAGCTGCCAGGGGATCGCCCACGCCTCGGGCGCGTCGTCGATCAGCTCACCCGGCTCCAGCCAGCGGTACAGCTCGGCGTACGACGCCGACCGGGAACTCGACACGTTCTGGCGCAGCATCGCCGGTGTGAGTTCGGACGGGTCATGCACGCCCAGCGCGGCCATGATCCGCATGGCCTCACCCACGGTGGCCTCCTGGTAGCTGCGTACCCGCTCGGCTTTCTCGGGCACATCGATGGCCCGCTGGCGCCATTGGCTCTGGGTGGTGATGCCCACCGGGCACTTGTTGGTATGACATTTCTGGGCCTGGATGCAACCGATCGCCATCATCATCGCCCGGGCGGCGTTGGTGTAGTCCGCTCCCTGGATCAACCGGCTCACCACATCCCGACCGGTCGACACCTTGCCGGCGGCGCCGATGCGGATGTCATCACGCAGGCCCGCGCCGACCAGCGCGTTGTGGACGTCCATCAGCCCGTGGGTGAGCGGCATTCCCACGGCATTGGAGAACTCCAGCGGCGCGGCACCCGTGCCACCCTCGGCACCGTCCACGACGATGAAATCCGGGGTGATACCGGTGGCCAGGGCGGCCTTGACGATCGCGAGCACCTCCACCCGGGAACCGACGCACAGCTTGAAGCCGGTGGGCTTGCCGCCGGACAGGTCACGGAGCCGCGCGACGAACTCCAGCAGGCCGACCGGGGTGGAGAACACCGAATGCGCGGCCGGGCTGACGCATTTGACCCCTTCGGGCACGCCTCGCACCCGGGCGATCTCCGCGGACACCTTCGCCGCGGGCAGCACGCCGCCGACTCCCGGTTTGGCGCCCTGGGACAGCTTCAGCGAAACGCACTTGACCGCGTCGTGCGCTGACTGGTCCGCGAAACGGGCCGGGTCGAACGCCCCGTCGGGCGTGCGGGTGCCGAAGTACGCGCTGCCGATCTCCCAGATCAGATCACCGCCGTGCTCCAAGTGGTATTCGGACAGCCCGCCTTCGCCGGAGTCGTGCGCGAACCCGCCCATGGCCGCCCCTGCGTTCAGCGCGCGGATTGCGTTCGCCGAGAGTGAACCGAAACTCATCGCGGACACGTTCAGCAACGCCATGTCATAGGGGCGGGTGCATTGCGGGCCGCCCACGGACACCCGCCATGGCCGCTCGGGAACGGGAACCGGCGCGACCGAGTGGGTCAGGTACTCGTACCCGATCGCGTTCACGTCGAGCTCGGTGCCGAACGGCTTCTCTCCGTGGATGCCCTTGGCCCGCTCGTAGATGACCGTGCGGACATCCC
>CAZEAV010000053.1:0-9866 GCA_964510215.1 uncultured Iamiaceae bacterium | reverse complement strand
GCGCGTAGGACAGGTCGAGCATGGTGAACTCCTCGGCGTCGCATCCCTGCCAGACCGCGAGCGCCAGGACGTCGATACGTTTGGCGGCTCCCGGGCCACCGACGATCTGGGCGCCCAGTATCCGGTGCGTGGAGCGCTCCGCGACGATCTTCACGGCGAGTCCGTGGGCGTCGGGCATGTACCTGGCGCGGACCGCTCCTTCGGCCACGGCGGCGATCGCGTCGAACCCCGCCGCGGCGGCCTCGGTTTCGTTCAGGCCCGTCCGGGCGATCTCGGTGGTCCCGACGCGGGTGATCGCGGTGCCGATCACCCCGGGAAAGCGCGCCGATCCGCCGGCGATGTTCGTGCCGGCCACCCGACCCTGCTTGTTGGCGTGGGTACCCAGGGCGATCGACACCGGCTGATGACTCACCCGGTGCAGGCTCTCCACGCAGTCGCCGGCCGAGAAGACCCCGGCGGTGCGGGTGGCCATGGTCGCTGCGGTCGCGATGCCGCCGCTGGGCCCGATGGCGATGCCGGCCTCACGGGCGAGCGTGACTTCGGGCCGGACGCCCAGACCGATCACGACCAGGTCGGTGGGGAGCACGCCCTGGTCGGTGACGACGGCGTCGACGCTGCCATCGGCGGCGGTGGTGAACCCCTCCACGCTCACGCCGAGACGCAGATCGATTCCCATGTCACGCATCGCGGCGGCCACGCGAGCGCCCATGTCCGCGTCCATCGTGGACATCACTTCGTCTTTCATCTCGACCAACGTGACCGCGAGGCCACGGTCGTCGAGTGCTTCGGCCATCTCCAGGCCGATGTACCCGCCGCCGACCACGACCGAGTGTTGCGGTGCGTGCTCCCGGATGGCCGCGTCGATCTGCTGCGCGTCGGGAATCGTCTGGATGCCCAGGATGCCCGGTGCGTCGATGTGGTCCAGGGGCGGGCGGATCGGCGCCGCGCCGGTGGCGATCAACAGCGAGTCATAGCCCTCGGTGCATGCTGTTCCCCCGTCGGTCGGCCGGACCTGGACGTGACCCTGTTCGGTGGCGATGCCGGTGACCTCGTGGCCGATCCGCACGTCCAGCCCGGCTGCCCGGTGCTCCTCGGGTGTCCGGGCGATGACGTCTTCGACCCGGTCCACCCGTCCGCCGACCACGTAGGGCAGCCCGCACGCCGCGTACGACGTGTAGTCGCCGCGCTCGAACACCACGACGTCGAGTGTCGGATCGAGGCGCTTCGCCTTGCCTGCTGCGGACATCCCGGCGGCGTCGCCACCGATCACCACCAGCTTGGTCATCGCATCTCCTCGGAGGCTCGGCATCGGGCCGGGTCGGGCCCGACGGGCCGGACCGCAGAAGGTGCATCGTACCGGCCGGGTCGTGGTCACCGTTGCGCCGGTCGGCGCCGCATTCATTGTCCGGCTGTTGACATTGATTCCAGAATATGCAATTATGTCGGCTATGGACACACCAACATTCACTCCTGCTGTCACCTACTCCGACGCGAAAGCCGCCACCGCCTGGCTGGGCGAGGCATTCGGATTCGAATTGTCGATGGCCATCGAGGACCCCTCGGGCGACCCCATGATGAGCCACTACGAGATGACGAGCGCGGGCGAGGGCCTGATCATGATCGGCGGCGAGTGGAGCGACCGGATGCGCAGTCCGCGGGGCGTCGACGGCAGGAACACCCAGCGCGTGCACGTGCAGGTCGACACCGACGTGGATGCACACTGCGCCCGCGCCCGCGCCGCGGGTGCCGAGATCGTGATGGAGCCGACCGATCAGTTCTACGGAGACCGCTCGTACCGAGCGCTCGACTGTGAAGGTCACGAATGGTCGTTCTCCCAGCGGGTCCGCGAGGTATCCCTGGAAGAGGCCGAGGAGGCGATCGGCCAGTCGATCTACGCGACGAACTGGCCGTGAACGCGGCCGCGACGATCGACACCACCCTGGCCGCGCTCGCCGATCCGGTGCGGCGTCGTGCCGTGGACGAACTCGTGCGAGGTCCACGCCGCGCGGGTGAGCTCGCCCGGGAACTCGGGGTGAGCCCCGCCACGATGTCCAAACACCTCCGGGTGCTCCGTCGGAGCGGACTGGTCACCGACTCCCGTCCCGATTTCGACACCCGGGTCCGGATCTATGCACTCGCCTCGGCACCGATGATCGAGCTGCGTCGCTGGTTGGCCGACACCGAGAAGGGGTGGGTCGACCAATTGGGCGCATTCGCGGATCACCTGGAACGGAATCCGTGAGTGGCGCCGGAGCTTCCCGCGTGCTCGTGGCCCTGCGCGTCCCGGCGACACCGGACCGGGCGTTCGGAGCCTTCACCGAGGAGATCTCCCAGTGGTGGCGGCCGCACGCGCTGTTCCCCTTCACCGCCGGCCGGACCGGGGAGCTGGAGTTCGAGACCGGGCCCGACGGCAGGCTCGTGGAACGGTACGACGACGGGACCACGTTCACGATCGGCGAGGTCCGCCAGTGGGATCCGCCCCGTGCGCTGGCGTTGACCTGGCGCCAGGACAGCTTCGCGGACGACCAGACCACCGAGTTGCACGTGTCCTTCGACGATGTCGGTGAGGGCCAGACCCTCCTCACCGTCGAGCACTTCGGCTGGGACGGCATTCCCGCCGACCACGCGGCGCGCCACGGGTTCCCCCTCGGGGCGTTTTCCCAGCGGTACGCGGAATGGTGGCAGGTGCTGCTCGGCGCCATGGCCACCACGCTGCGGGCACGACCCTGAACCGAGCGCGCCGAAGCGGGCCGTGGCGGTGCCCGTGGGTACGTTGGCGGGGTCAGATGGTGCGACGTCGCGCCGTCGGGGAAAGAGGCACATGGCAATGCGAATCCGGCGAGGCATCGGACTGGCCGTCGTCGCGGGGTCGCTGCTCGTGGGTATCGGATGCGCGGGTCCACCGGCGCAGCGGGCGACGGGAAGCCCCAGCGCGACCGCGGGCCGGGCGCCGTCGGGTACGGCGGTGCCGCCGGAGCCCCTCATCGGCAGGGCGGCCGGTTCGATCCGGGTCGCCACCCTGACCTCGCCGAGTGGTGGGGCCTACCGCTTCCACGCCGGACCGCGGTCGGTGACCGCGTCGGCGTCGCCCGAGACCCACGACGTGAACATCCGGGAAGTGTTCTGGAGCCGGCGCGCGCCATTCGGAGTCGACGGGCAGGTCTGTGCGACGTGGAACGACCCGGCGACGTTCGTCGACGACCCCTATCCGCAGCCGGGCCTGGCCTTACGCATCGCTGCGTCGGGCGCCGCCGGCGGACTCCGGGCGGTCACCGTGACCCAGAGCGTCTACGGCGGTGGGATCTGGATCGTGTGGGTCGACGGGTGGGACACCGCGACGAGCCGCGACCCGACGGGGATCGCCTCGTTCAACGTGTACGGGATCGTCGGCCGCGGGGCGCATCGGGTCGCATCCCCGTGGCACGTCTGCGCCCGGACGTCCGGTGAGCGGGTCGAGGTGAAGATCTGGACCGGGGGCCACGCCGAGCCCCCGTGGGACGACCCGGATCACGTGTTCGCGGCGAACCTGCCCTCGCAGTGGGTCTACGGGGGTTACGCCGGGGGCTATGTCGGGCACCTGAAGCCTTCGCAGAAGGCCACGTTCACCGATCTTGCCGGTTGGGCGTCCGGCCGGACGGTCTCCTAGGAGCGTCCGGTGTCGGAGAACACGAGAATGCTGCCGCCGTAACACGCCACCCAGACCGACCGCGTGGTCGGTTCATACGCGATTCCGATGGGGTGGTAGTCGGTGCGCGCCGTGTCCAGCACCGAAAGGTCCGACGAACGGAGCTTGGACACCGACGACGAGTCGTAGTTCACCACGTACAGGGCCGTGCCGTCGGCAGAGATGGCCATCGAACGCGGCTCGGAGCCGGTGTGGTGGGTGGCGACGACCTCCCCGTTCGATCGCTTCACCTTGGTGACCGTGCCCGAGGAGTTGTTCGTGACATACAGGTACTGCGCATCCGGGGACGTCACGATGTGCCGCGGCCCGCTGCCGGTGGAGGCGAACGTGGTGACGTCGCTGGTCGCCAGATCGACCGCGACGATGCGGTCGGACCCCATGAGTGCCACGTACGCGGTCCGGGAATCCGGGGAGACCACGATGCCGCGCGGATAGCGGCCGCCGAGGGGGATGCGCTTGTATTCGGTGGCTTTCGCGATGTCGACGACGCTGAGAGACCAGGAACACCAGTTGCTGACGAGCAGGTAGCGCCCGTCCGGCGTGATCGCCATGAACTTGGGGACGGCGCCGACGTGGATCACCTGGTCGATCTTGTGCGTCGCGACATCCAATCGATACACGTAGCTGGTGTCGGTCCCGTCGCCGGCGTGGCAGGAGTCCAGACCTTCCGGCCCGAAACCCTGTCCGTACATCGAGTAGTTCGACACGTACTCGTGGCGACCGTCCGCGGTGAAAACCGCCTCGACCGGCGCTCCCCTGGAGGTGCCGGGATGGCCGTCGATGCCGAAATCGGCCAGGTCGACCCGGTCGGGGATCGTCGCGACGAGCTTGCGGGTGACCGGGTCGTAGAAGGTGACGTTGTGGGAGTACATCATGCTCTGGGCGCTGACCAGGCCGGACGGGGACGCCGACACCGACTTGGGGGTGATTTTCCCGGTGATACGGGCGACCCGTTCCAGGACGGTTTCCTCCGACGGCGGGCCGGCCACGGTGGTCGGTGGGGGGACGGTCGTGGAGGTGGTCGCCCCGCGTCCGCCGGTGCTCCCATCGACCGGGCCGTCCTGGTCGGAGTTGCCGCACGCACCGGCGCCGGCGCCGACGGCGAGAACGATGGCGAGCAGCGCGAGAAAACGGTGCGGCAAGCGGGTATCGGCCGGGTGCGGCGAGGTCATGACGGCCTGCACGCTAGTGGCGACCCCGAGGCGTCACGGTTTCGGTGGGTTCGACCGGAACCGGGGCCGGCGCGAGCAACGCCGCGGTTGTGGCCGATGTCATGCTGCATCGCTCCCCTCAGAGTGTTACCGTCAGTAACACCAACATCTCCACCAGCACGAAGGGATCGGTGATGACGACCGACACGATGGAGCACGACACGGACGTGCCACGGGCGAACGCCGGCGAACCGCACCGGATCAAGGCGCGACGCTTGCAGTTGGACTACGACACCGAGCCGATGCCCAAGTACTTCATGGACGACGAGTTGATGAGTCACTTCGTGGCAGTGCTCTCGGCGCTGTTCCCCGAAGGCGAGGATTTCTTCGTCCGCTCGGTCCGCCATTTCCGTGACCGGATCGAGGACCCGGAACTGAAGCGCCAGGTCGCCGGATTCATCGGTCAGGAAGCCAACCACGGCCGCGAGCACCGCAACTTCAATGCGCGTCTGCAGGCGCTGGGGTTTCCGACGGCCCGCGTCGACCGGATGGTCAAGAAAGGACTCGCGATCGAGGAGAAGACCCGCTCCGCCGAGGTGTGCCTGGCCATGACCGCGGCCCTCGAGCACTACACCGCGACGCTCGCCGAGGTGCTCCTTTCCGACCCGGCGGCCCGGGCCAAGTTCGCCAGCGACGAGGCCCGCGAGCTCCTGGTGTGGCACGCGCTTGAGGAATCCGAACACAAGGCCGTCGCGTTCGACGTGTACCAGACCGTGGTGGGAGACGAGAAGCTCCGGGTCAAGGTGATGCGGGAGACCACGTTCTGGTTCCTGTTCGACACGATCACCCAGACCGCGCTGTCGGTCCTTGCGGACCGCCAGGCCCGGCGGCCGTCGGTGCTGTGGGCCAACCTGAAGCTGTTGCGACGGTCGCCGTGGCTGTCCAAGCAGGTCCGTCGGCGCATCCGCGACTACAACCGCCCCGGTTTCCACCCCGACGACTACGACAACGCCGAGCTCACCGCACAGTGGCGGGAACGGCTTTTCGGCGAAGCGGGCGAGCTGGCCGACAGGATCCGCAAGCCCAGCGCGAACGCCGCCGCCTGATCGCCGCCGCTCGACCGACCTCGCTCGACAGGGTCAACAGGGAGCGTGTGGCGAAACGAGCGGCCAGGGCCTGATGCGTTCGAAGGTCTGCGCCAACTCCAGCAACACCGCGTCGTGATGGTGGGGTGCGACGACCTGCAGACCGACCGGAAGGTCGTCGACGAACCCGGCCGGTATCGATATGGCCGGATTTCCCACGATGTTGGCGGGAATCGTCAGGGCGCCGTTGTTCGCCAGGGACACTTTCCTGTCCGCCACCCGGGTGTTGGCGCCCACGTGAGCGGGAAATGCCACGTCGGGATTGGTCGCGCAGATCACCAGGTCCACCCGGTCGAACACGTCGGCCATCGCCTCGTTCGCCGCGGTGCGGGCCGCTTCGGCTCGGCCCGCGACCGACAGGTTCAGATAGTCGTCCGCGAACTGGAGGCCGAATGCCATCTCCTTGGTCAACTCGTCCGACCGGGCCGGCCAGGCATCGCCGAGTTCTTCCCGCAACGGGGCGAGGTTCCCCACGGCCCATTCGGTGCCCATCTCGGCAAAATGCACGGGCTCGTCCACCAGGCGCAACCCGGCCGCGTGCGCCAACGCTTCGCCGGTTTCCTGGATCAGGGCCGCGACCTCGTCGCGTACGACCGCACAACCCAGGTCAGCAGCGATCGTCACCGACAGGCCGGACAGGTCGTGGGTCCCCAGATCGCGTTCCCACCCGTCGATGCGCGGCAGGGAGTACGGGTCCCGGGAGTCGTAGCCGCTGGCCACGTCGTACCAACGGGCCACGTCGCGCACCGACCGGGCCAGGCATCCCACGACGACGGTCATCGGCGCGACGGTGGTGTGAGGGCCGCGGGGAATGCGCCCGGCGGTGCCTTTCATGCCCACCAGGCCGTTGAATCCAGCCGGGATCCGGATGGACCCGCCCCCGTCGCCTCCCGAGGCGATCGGGATCAGGCCACCGGCGACCGCCGCGGCGCTGCCGCCCGAGGAGCCTCCGGCGGTACGGCCGTGTTGCCAGGGATTGTGGGTGATGCCGTGCAGCTTGGTCACCGAGACGTTGAGCCCGCCGACTTCGGATGCGCACGTCTGACCCACCGGTGCCGCCCCGGCGGCCAGCACGCGTTCGATCTGGGTGGAGGTGTGGTCCGCCACCCGGTCCGCGAAGACCAGCGACGCCTCGGTGAGCGGCCACCCCTGGACCGGCTCGAGTTCCTTCACGCCCAGGGGCACGCCACCCAGGGGCGCATCCAGGTCCGCGGCGGCGACCGCGGCGCGGGCGCGCTCGGGGTCGAGGTGGGCGAAGCAGTTCAGGTCACTTGCCTCGATCGCGCGCAACGTCGCTTCGAGCTCCTCGGCCGGTGAATGATCACCGGAACGGAACGCGTCGACGAGGCCGACCGTGTCGCCCTGCCAGGGAGTGGTCATGGGTCGTGAGCCTAGAAGGAACCAGGTCCGCCACGCGCCAGTTGTGGTCCGCCGTCGCCGTGAGGGTGTAAACCTCACCAGATGAAACGTTTTCGGAGGCGGAGCGCGGCCGCCGTGGGGGTCGGGGTCGCACTGGTGATGATGTGCGTTCCGGCTGTGTTCGGTCCATCGTCGGTCGGGGCCGACCCGCCACCGACGATCGACGCGCACGGGAGCGCGGAACAGGTCTATGCGACCGGTCTGACCGCCGGCGACGAACTGGCGCTTCTCGACGCGGACGGTGACGCGGTCGCCACCGAGTCGGTGAACCCGTTGGGTGCGATCCTGTTCCGCAACGTGACCCCCGGCGCGGGTTACACCTTGACCGACCGGGGGACCGGCGCGGTGTCGAATCCGGTGACCGTCCATTCGACGGCACCGGCGCCCTGGGACCCGTCCGTGTACGAACAGCCCATTTCCGACAGCGGCTACCAGTACCTGACCACCCGCGACGGCACCCAACTCGCGATCGATGTACACCTTCCGCTCGCGGGCGGCGATGGGCCCTATCCCACCCTCATCGAGTACGCGGGATACGGCTACGCCGACCCGGCCGGTCCCCAGAGTGGTCTCGCCAAGCTCGCCAACGCCATGGGCTTCGCGGTGGTCGACGTGAACATGCGGGGCACCGGGTGCTCCGGGGGTGCGTACGACTTCTTCGAACCGTTGCAGAACCTGGACGGCTACGACGTCATCGAGACCGTCGCCCGCCAACCCTGGGTGCTGCACCACCACGTGGGGATGTTCGGCATCTCCTACGGCGGGATCAGCCAGTTGTTCACCGCGCAGGAGCGACCGCCGAGCCTCGCCGCGATAGCGCCGCTTTCGGTGCTGGATGCCTCGGCGACCACGTTGTACCCGGGGGGCATCCTGAACACGGGCTTCGCGCTTTCCTGGGCGCAGGGGCGAGTCGACGATGCGAAACCCGCGGGTCCCGATTCGGGGCAGAAATGGGCTTACGAGCGCATCCAGAACGGCGACACCATCTGCGAGGCGAACCAGGCGCTGCACGACTCCGCGGTCGACCTGATCGCGAAGGTGCGGGCGAACTCCCATTACCTGCCCGCGGTGGCCGACCCGCTCGACCCGGTGAGCTTCGTGCACAAGATCGATGTCCCGGTGTTCATGGCGTGTCAGTGGGAGGACGAGCAGACCGGTGGCCACTGCCCGGAACTGGTCCGCCACATGACCGGCACCGACCACAAGTGGTTCACCTTCACCAATGGCGCGCACATCGACTCGCTCGACCCGAGCACGCTGAACCGCGTGTACGACTTCCTGCAGCTCTATGTCGCCGAGCGGGCGCCAGCCGATGACAAGGCGCTGATGCGTGCGGCGGCGCCGATCATCTACTCCACGGCGATGGGCGTGCCCGATTCCGACAAGATCACCCTGCCCGATGATCCGATCCAGGACGAACCCACCTATGCCGGTGCACTCGCCGCATTCGAGGCCCTGCCCGAAGTCCGGGTGCTGTTCGACAACGGGGCCGGAGCCGCACCGGACGGAACCGTGACGCCGGGCAATCCCTATGCCGCGTACGAAAAATCCTTCGCGGACCTGCCGGTTCCCGGAACCACGGCAAAAACCTGGTATCTGGGCCCCGACGGAACGCTGGGAGCGTCGCCCACCTCGGACGGCACCGTCGACACCTACGCCTCGGACGCGTCCGCGTTACCTGCGACCGATTACGACGGCAACACCGGTGGTGGCGGGCTGTGGGGCAACGCGTCCCAATGGAGCTGGAAGTGGAAGCAGAACCCCCCCGGGAGCGCGGTTTCCTACGTGACCGAACCGCTGAGCCGCGACACGACGGTCATCGGTACCGGCGCGGTCTACGTGTGGGTGAAGTCGTCCACTCCCGATGTCGACCTGCAGGCCACGATCTCCGAGGTTCGACCCGACGGCAAGGAGACCTTCGTCCAGAACGGTTGGATCCGGGCGTCGGAGCGCAAGCTCTCCACCGACTCGGACAACATCTTCGGGCGCCCAGGCGGGCTGTTGGACCCGATTCCCACCTTCACCGCGGCCGACGCCCAGCCCATGCCCACCGGTCGGTTCGTCGAGGTGGCGATTCCGTTGTACTACCAGGGGCACGCGTACCGCGCGGGGTCGCGGATCCGCCTGACGATCGCGGCGCCCAATGGCACCCAACCGGTCTGGTCCTTTGCCGAAACCGAGCCATCCACCGGCACCGCCCAGGTCCAGATCGCGCGGTCGCCGTCGATGCCTTCCAGCCTGTCGTTGCCGGTCGTTCCAGACCTGGAAGTTCCCACGCCGTTGCCCGCCTGTCCGTCCCTGCGGAACCAGCCGTGCCGGACCTACCAAACCTTCACCAACGACACGGCCGCCGCGCCTCCGACGACGACCACGACCACCACGACGACGACGACCACGACGACGACGAGCACCACGACCACGACGACGACGAGCACCACGACCACGTCCACGACGACAACGAGCGTT
>CAZEAV010000052.1:0-9962 GCA_964510215.1 uncultured Iamiaceae bacterium | reverse complement strand
TCATCTGGGCGAGCGCCTCCACGGGACTGTGCAGTTCGCGTGACAGGATCTTCTGGCCACGGCTGATCTCGGCGACCTCCACCTGACGGTTCTCGGCGGACGTGCGACCGGTCATCAACTGCACGTAGTCCACGACCACGAGACCCAGCTCACCGACCTTGGAGGACAGCCGACGCGCTTTCCCCCTGATCTCGGCGATCGACACGTTGGGGTTGTCGTCCAACCACAGCGGCGCTTCGGCCAGACGACCGACCGCGCCGGTGATCTTGGTCCAGTCGGTGTCCTCGAGGCGGCCGGTCGCCATGCGACGCGAATCCACTCGGGCCTCGGCGCTGAGCAGGCGTTGCGAGAGTTCCAGGCGGCTCATCTCCAGCGAGAAGTACAGCACCGGCTTCGCGGCGTGCATCGCCGCGTGGGAGGCCATGCCGAGCGCGAAGGCCGTCTTGCCCATTGCGGGCCGCGCCCCCACGACGATGAGGGCCTCGGGTTGGAGCCCCGATGTGAGGTCGTCGAGGTCCGCATATCCCGACGGCGTGCCGGTGAGCGCGTCCCCCCGGTCGTACAGCATCTCGATACGCGTGAGTGTCTCGGGAAGGAGGTCCCGCAATTCGGCGGTCGACTCGGTGATGCGGTTCCGCGACAGGTCATAGACCATCGTCTCGGCTTCGTCGAGGGTCTTGACCACGTCGTCGGGCAGGCTGTAGCCGAGTTCGGAGATCTCCGCCGCAACGCCGATGAGACGACGGAGCAACGCGTGATCCTCGACGATCTGGGCGTAACGTGCGGCGTTGGAGGTGGCCGGCGTGTTCGCCTGCAGGCTCAGCAGGATCGACGGGCCGCCGAGCTGTTCCAGCAGATCGGCGCGCCGTAGCTCGTCGGCGACCGTGACCGGATCCACCGGCTCGCCCTGCGCGGTCAGCGCGGTGATCGCCGCGTCGATGTGCCCGTGTGCGGGTTTGTAGAACGACGCGGCGGTGACGACCTCCGCCGCGGCGGCAACCGCGTCCCGCGACAACAGCATCGCGCCGATCAGGGACTCCTCGGCCTGGATGTCATGGGGCGGTACCCGCCCCGCTCCGGCACGTCGACTGGGTGAAGTGGAGGTCTCCGACATCGGCATCACCACACCATGACCCCAAGGGGCTGTGGAAGGGAAGTAGTACAACCGCGCATTCTGTCCACAGATCGGCTCTCACCCTGTGGACAACTCGGCGATCAAGCGGGGATAAGCGGCTGGGCGCTGTGGGGATCGGTTCGGAATCTCAGCACCTGGTTCGTCGCGAAAGCCCACGATTTCGGCGTTGTGGCGCTGGTCACACCGCCGACAGGACTGTGGACAACCTCAGGCGGCGATGACCTCGACCGTCACCGGAAACTCCACGCTCGGATGCAACTTGGCGTGGACTTCATGGCTACCGACCGTACGAATCGGCTCCTCGGCGTGCAGGTTGTGCGCGTCGATCTCGAGCCCGGTCTGCTCCTGGATCGCGGCCGCGATCTCCGCCGAGGTGACGGACCCGAACAGGCGCTCACCCGAGCTGGTCCTGGCCGCCACCGTGATCGCATTGCCGACGAGGGCCTTGGCGACTTCCTCGGCGGCGGAACGGGCCGCGGCATCGGCGAGCGCCCGCTTGCGGCGCATCGCCTCCGCCTGAGCGTGCACCCCGGCCGTCGCTTTGAACGCCCAGCCTCTGGGAAGCAGGAAGTTGCGTGCATAGCCGTCCGCGACGGTCACCAGATCGCCCCGTTGGCCCACGCCCGCAACATCATTTCGCAGGATCAGCTCCATGTCAGTCCTCGCCGTCCCCGGCCGCGGCAACGGCCATCGTTTCGACGTCGTCGGCCACAGGTGCGGCGTCGTCGACGTCGTCGGTCCCCGGCGGGGGCGTGGACGGGGTCGGTGGCGGCCCTTCTGCCCGGACCGACCGCTCGGACCGTTCACCGCGGTTGGAGCGCTGTTGGGTCACCCGGTTGGTGTAGGGCAGCAGTGCCATCTCGCGGGCATTCTTGATGGCCATGGCCACCGCGGCCTGTTGCTGGGAGTCGTTCCCGGTCACCCGACGGGCACGGATCTTGGCCCGGTCCGAGGTGAACCGCTTGAGCAGCTCGACGTCCTTGTAGTCGATGTAGGTGACCTTCTCGGAGGTGAGGATGCTCACCTTCTTCTTGGCGCGGCGGGAATTGTCCTTGTTCTTTCCGCGGAGTTTCGCGTTCTTACCGGCCATGTCTTAAAAAGGCTCCTCGTCTGTGCTCCAGCCCGAGCCGGACGGCTCGTTGGCTACCGCCTGTCCTTCTTGGAATCCACCGCCACCCGCGGATCCGCCGCTGCGCTTTTCGTTCTTGTGCACCTCGGCGGTCGCCCAGCGCAGGCTGGGGGCCACGTCGTCCGCGACGATCTCGACCTTGGAGCGTTTGTCTCCCTGATCGGTCTGCCAGGACCGTTGCTCCAGCCGACCCGTGACCACGACGCGGGCGCCCCGGCCGAGGGATTCGGAGACGTTCTCTGCGAGCTGCGCCCAGCATTTGATGTCGAAGAACGACGTCTGTTCCTCCCACTCGGAGGTCGAACGGTTCTGCCAGCGACGGTTCACGGCGATGCCGAACGACGCGACGGCCTGGCCGGAAGGGATGAATCGCAATTCGGGGTCACGGGTGATGTTCCCGACGACGGTGACGGTGTTGTCCTGTGCCATGGTGATGAGGCCTCCTCTACCCGGCGGTCGCCGGGGTCGTGTCTGCCCCACCGAAGAGACCGCGACGGTCCGCTTCGGCATCGGGCAGCCGGATGAGCTTGTGGCGGACAACTTCGTCCGCGAGGCGCAGGTTGCGCTCCAGACCGTCCAGTGCCCCGCCCTCGGCGAGGATCTCGAGCACCAGATAGAAGCCTTCGGTCTTGTGGTCGATCTCATACGCGAAGCGGCGCTTGCCCCACTTGTCGACCGTGGCGACGTTGCCGCCGGCGTCGGTGGCCTGTTCGGTCACCCGGTTGACGAGGTGCGACACTTCGGACTCGGACAACTCCGCGTCCGCGATGATCATGAGTTCATAGGCTCGCATGACGAGCACTCCTCCCTGTGGACCCGGACGTGCGCCGGGGCCCCGCGCGCTGCGGAGCAGGGTCGAATTGACCGCTTCAGGCTAGACGTTGATCGCAGTTGGTTCCACATCGCCCACAACCATCGCGCCCGGGTGTGACATTTCTGCGCGGCGACCGGGACCGCTCATCCCGGTGTCGACCCCGCGTCCCGATCTGCTCCCAGGGCTCTGCCACGCATCCAGTAGGCCTGGGCGTGCAGGTGCGCGCGGTCGAGGCCGTGCCGGCTCCGCAGCGCGGCTTTCGCCGCCCTCACCGTGGATCGCTCCGCCCCGATCCAGGCGTAGCGGGCCGCCAGGTCGAGCGCACCGAGCGCGTCGACGATCGCCGAACCTCCTCGGCCGGCCTCGAAGGTCGACAACTCGAGTCGCGGGTGCTCACGCACCGGAATCGCCCGCTGAGCGTCGTCGGCGTATTCGATCAGGGCGGCGACCGGCCGGTCGTCGGGGACGGCGGCGAGGATCGAGTTGACCGCGGGGATGGCGGAGGCGTCACCGACGAGCACGTACCCGGTGACATCCGCCGGCGGCTCGAACGAACGGGGCGCGTAGACGGTCGCGACCAGCTCGTCGCCACGTCCGCAGCGAGAGGCCCAGGTGGCTGCCGGGCCGGTCGGTTCGTGGATCACGAACTCCACGGCGAACGCGCGCGTCGTCGGGTCCGCGTCGAGCACGGTGTAACCGCGTTGGCGTTCCTTGCCGGGGTGGGCCCCATCGGGGATCCACAACCGCAGATAGGCGGCCGGCGTGGGGACGAAGTCGTCGAAGAGCGTGTCCGAGGTGAACGCGACGCGCACATAGCCGGGCACGACCTCGACCGATGCCGTGACCGTGACGACGTGATCGTGCGCACCCAGCGCCTTGAGGATCGCACCCTGGAACCCACGTCCCATCAGGACCCCGCCCCGGCGGAACTCACGCGCCAGTAGCCGGTGAGCGACACCGCCTCGCGCGCCAGGCCCCACTCGGTGCGCACGAACTTGCGGATGGTGGTCATCGCGTGACTTTCCGCCCCGCCCCACACGTACGGCCGCCCCTCCGGCGGGCCCAGGGCCCGGACGGTGTCGGCCAGCAGGGTGGTCGTTCCCGGCGCGGCACCGTTGCGATCCACCCAGGTGATCCGGGTATTCGCCCGATCGCCGAGGTCGTGTCGCTCCCCCGGGCCGTCGGCTTCGGCGACGACCACGGCCGGGACGCCGTCGGGAAGTGATTCGAGGATGCGCGCGGCAGCCGGCAGTCCGGATTCGTCCGCGACGAGGAGGTACCGGTCGGTGTCGGCAGGCGGATGCCAGGACGTGCGCGGCCCCCACAGCGCACACGGGTCACCGACCGCCGCGCTGCGGGCCCACTGCGACGCCGTGCCCGAGCCCTGGCCGGTGCGGTCGTGGTCGTGGTCGTGGTCGTGCAGGACGAAGTACATCTCGGCTTCGTGACGTGCCGCGTGCCAGTGACGCACCGTGTAGTAGGCACCGACCGGCTTGGTCTCGGCCGGCATCGACGCGTACCCCTCGAAGCTGAAGTGCTCGTCGACGGTCAACTCGCGGCGGCCGGCAGGCGGCAGCAGCAGGTACAGGAACGTGTCCGGCGCGACGACCTCCAAGGTGTCCAGATGGCCGCGGCCGAAGGTGATCGAGCGCAGGTGGGGGTGGATGTCCCGTACCGCGGTCACCTCGGCGAGGCGGGTCCGGAATCCGTCGGCTTCCACGATCGCCTGCACCACGGGGTCGTCTGCCCGGGTACGGCTCGCTGTCCCGGTCCGCATCGCCATGAGTTGATGTTAGGGATGGCTAACTTCTATCGTCAAGCCGTCTATGGGATGGTCTTCGAACGCGACCCGCTCGATCGGGCTCGTGGCGTTGGTCGTGGCGTTGGTCGCGCTCGGTGTGTGGAGTCTCGCCGTGGGCGCCAGGACCCTGCCCCTGTCGGTCACCTGGCACCACCTGTTCCACGCGGACGCGTCGCCGGCGAGCACGATCGTGCGAGACCTCCGCTTCCCCAGAACCGTGCTCGCGATCGTGGTCGGGGCGGCCCTGGGACTGGCCGGCGCTCTGCTCCAGGCCCTGACCCGCAATCCCCTCGCCGACCCGGGCATCCTCGGCATCAACGCCGGCGCGGCCGCGGGTGTGGTGGTGGGCATCGCCTACTGGCACTTCGCCACCCTCTCGGCCTATGTGTGGTGCGCGTTCGTCGGAGCCGCGGTCGCGTCGGTCCTCGTGTACGTGATCGGTGCCGGCGGCCGCCGTGGCACCACGCCGGTGCGACTGGTCCTGGCGGGTATGGCGATCGCGGCCTCGCTCACAGCGGTGGTGACCGGCATCGTGTTGACCCGGCCGGGCGTGTTCGAAGCGTGGCGGTCCTGGACGGTCGGCTCGTTTTCGGGCCGTGAACTGTCGGTGTCGGCACAGGTCGCGCCTTTTCTCGTCGTGGGAGTCCTGGTCGGACTCGTCGTCGCCGGACCCCTGGATGCGCTGAGCCTGGGGGAGGACACGGGACGGTCACTCGGGGCGCACCTGGGCTGGACCCGCGGGCTCACGGCACTGTCGGTCACCCTGCTCTGTGGTGCCGCGACGGCCGCCGTCGGGCCGATCGCGTTCGTGGGGCTCGCCGTCCCCCACGTCGCCCGGATGATTGTGGGACCGAACCAGCGTTGGGTGTTCCCCTATTCGTTGGTGCTCGGGGCGCTGATGCTGCTCGGCGCCGACATGATCGGCCGGATCGTGGTGCGACCCGGCGAACTGCAGGCCTCGGTGGTCGTCGCGGTGGTCGGGGCGCCCGTGTTCATCGCCCTGGTCCGCCGCCGGAAGCCGGCCCGACTGTGAGCCGCGTCGACCTCGGTGTCCGCACCGTGGGGCTCGGGCGGGCCCGCCTGGTGGTCCACCGACGAGCCGTCGTCGTCGCGACGTCGCTGCTGGTCGCGCTGGTGATGGTGGGCGTGTGCAGCCTGACCACCGGCGCCTATTCGATTCCGGTGCCCGACGTGGTGCGCACCCTGGCAGGACACGGCTCGTCCGCCGACACGTTCATCGTGAACACCCTCCGACTCCCCCGGATGCTCGTCGGCGCCATGGTCGGGGCCGCGCTGGGACTTTCCGGCGCGCTGTTCCAGACCTTGACCCGCAACCCACTCGGCAGCCCCGACATCATCGGGTTCACCCTCGGTGCGGCCACCGGCGGCCTGGTCGAGTTGCTGGTTGTCGGCGGGGGCGTGCTCGCGGTGGGCGCCGGGTCGATCCTCGGCGGCGTCGTCACGGCCGCGGCCATCTATCTGCTCGCCTACCGCGACGGTGTCCAGGGCGACCGCCTCGTCCTGGTCGGGGTCGGGGTCTCGGCGATCCTGTTGTCGGTGAACGCCTACCTGATCCTGCGCGCCCGACTCACCGACGCGATGGCCGCGGCAGCCTGGCTGGTGGGCAGCCTGAACGGCCGGGATTGGACCCAGGTGCTTCCGCTCGCGATCGCCCTCGGGGTGCTGGTTCCCGCGGCGCTCGTGCTGCAACGCCGACTGAACCTGTTGGAGATGGGTGACGATCATGCCGCGCAGCTCGGTGTACCGGTCGAGGCGACCCGGATCGCCGTGGTGCTGGTCGCGGTCGCCCTCACGGCGGTCGCCATCGCGGCGTGCGGGCCGATCGCGTTCGTTGCGTTGGCGGCACCGCAGCTCGCGAAGCGGCTGACGCGGCGTCCCGGCGCGAACCTCGTGGCGTCCGGGCTCATGGGCGCGGTGCTGTTGACCGCGAGCGATTTCGCCTCGCAACGACTGTTCACTTCGGCCACACTCCCGGTCGGGGTGACGACCGGGGCGATCGGCGGGTTGTATTTGGCCGGAATGCTCGCATGGTCTTGGCGACGGGGCCGCACATGAGCACCCACGACCGGCTGCGCGCCGAATCGCTGACGCTCGCCTATGACCGGCGGTGCGTGGTGAAAGACCTGGACGTGACGATTCCCGACGGATCCTTCACGGTGATCGTCGGGCCGAACGCGTGCGGCAAGTCCACTCTGTTGCGCGCGTTGGCACGGCTGTTGCGCCCGCGGGCCGGGACGGTGCTCCTGGACGGTGACCCGGTCAAGGCGATGGGCGCGAAATCCTTCGCACGCGAGTTGGGGCTCCTACCCCAGAGCCCCACCGCGCCGGAGGGCATCACGGTGGCCGAGCTGGTGGCGCGGGGCCGGTTCCCCCATCAGGGCCTGCTGCGCCAGTGGTCGGCCGAGGACGAGGCGGTGGTGGCGCAGGCGCTCTCGGCAACCGGGTCGGCGGATCTCGCCCAGCGAAGTGTCGACGAGCTCTCCGGCGGGCAGCGGCAACGGGTGGGGTTGGCGATGGCGCTCGCCCAGCAGACCCCGATCCTGCTGTTGGACGAGCCCACGACCTACCTCGACATCGCCCACCAGATCGAGGTGCTGGAGTTGTGCGCGGATCTGCACGCGGACCGGGGACACACCTTGATTGCGGTGCTGCACGATTTGAACCTCGCGTGCCGCTACGCCACCCATCTGATCGCGATGGCCCAGGGACGCATCGTCGCACAAGGGCCACCCCGGGCCATCGTGGATGCGCCACTGGTCGAAGCGGTCTTCGGTCTGACGTGCCGGGTGATCGAGGATCCCGAGGTCGGCACGCCACTCATCGTCCCGGCAGCGCCGTCCCGGCATCCCCGGAGTGCCCGCCCACGCACGACTTGACCACGGAACCGATCGTGAAGTATTCCATTCTTTATCTGTTAGGTTTCCCTATCTAGGTGCCGTAAAATCCGGAGGACGCCGATGACGCCAGGAGCAACCCGCCACGCAAGCCTGTGGGCCGGCATCGTCGCCGCCTCGCTGGTGCTGGGCGCATGCGGATCCGCCGGCGGCGACCCGGGAACCGCCACACCAGAGGGTTCGTCCTCCACGGCCGGCACGGCCTGGCCGGTGACCATCAGACACGAATACGGTTCGACCACGATCGACAAGCGTCCCGAGCGCATCGTGTCGCTCGATCTGCAGTGGACCGACGTGCTGTTGTCGATGGGCGTGAAGCCCGTCGCCCACGGCGTGATCAAGGCCATGGGGCATGACTTCCCCTGGCACGGGAACAAGCTGGCGGGCAGCACCGCCGTGACCGGCACCACCCTTCCCTTCGGCAGGATCGCGGCCGAGAAGCCGGACCTGATCGTGGGCACCTTCACCATCCAGAACAAGAGCGACTACGAAAAGCTCTCGGCGATCGCGCCGACCGTGCCGAACCTGTCCGACGCGGCCGTGAACGACTGGCAGGACCTGACCAAAGCGGCGGGCGAGTTCCTGGGCAGGCCCGACAGAGCCAGCGCCGTGATCGACGGGGTCGACGCCAAGGTGGCGACGGTCGCCGACCAGTTGAGGGGGCTGCGCGGCAAGACGTTCGTCCTCGCCCAGTACATCCCCGGCGACTCGATCGTCGCCGTGGCCGATCCCCACGACGGTTCGGTCGCGCTGTTCACGAAGTTCGGCATGAAGATCCCCCGGGATGTCCGCGATGCCCCGAACGTGAACCAGGGGCGTGTGCAGGTCAGCCTGGAGCGCCTCGATCTGTTGCAGGCCGACCTGTTGATCCTCTACACCAACGGCATGGATCCCGGGAAGATCCCCGGGTTCTCGAGTCTGGGAGCGGTGCGATCGGGCGCGGTGGCCGTACTCGACCTCGAGGACATCTCGGGGCTGAACACGCCGACCCCGTTGTCGATCCCCTATGAACTCGACAAGATCCGTCCCGCCCTGA
Source organism: uncultured Iamiaceae bacterium (assembly GCA_964510215.1). Classification (GTDB taxonomy): domain Bacteria; phylum Actinomycetota; class Acidimicrobiia; order Acidimicrobiales; family Iamiaceae; genus JAFDWI01. The sequence goes on along the minus strand of CAZEAV010000052.1, from coordinate 1,132 downwards.
AAGCCGCCGCGGAAGCGAAGTGATCCGGGCATGACCCACCTCCAGGGTCGACCGGTGTGGGTGGACACCCCCCAGGGCGGACGGCTGTTCTGTCGGGTCCTCGACGGACCCGACGCCTCCGGGCGGGCACCGACCGTGGTCTTCGAAGCCGGCGCCGCGGCCACCCGTACGACGTGGGCGACGGTTCAACCCGCCGTGGCCGAATTCGCCCGGGCGGTCGTCTACGACCGCGCCGGACTCGGGCTGAGCGAGGCGGGCCGCGGCGACCCGACCCTCGCATCGATGGCCGCCGGACTCGACCGGGTCCTCGACCATTTCGGGCCGGGCCCGTACCTGCTCGTCGGTCACAGCGCGGGTGGTCCGATCGTGCGACTCGCCACGGCGCAGCACCCCGAGCGCGTCGTCGGCATGGTGCTGGTCGACCCGACCGACGAGTCCGCGGACATGCTGTTCGGACGCGCCTTCCGATGGGGAGAGCGTGTCACGGCGACCGTGGGCGTGTGGGCGGCCCGCGCCGGATTACTCCCCCGGCTGTACGCCAGGATGCTCGCCGCCACGCCGGCGTCGGTGCGTGGTGAGCTCCGCAGCGACGGGATGAATGCCCGCACGCTCGCCACCGCACGGGCCGCGTCCCGGACGTTCCTGGACGATCTGTCCATCTGGCGGACCGACCCACCCGAGACCGGATCGATCCCGCTCACCGTGATCTCCGGCGCGCTCGCCACCGACGGCATGACGCCCTCGATGCGGGCTGCAGCGAGTGCGTCCCACCGGGTCAGGGTCGCCGCAGCCGCGGACGGACGTCTCGTCGTGGCCGAAAAATCCGGCCACCTGATCCCTGCGACCGAACCCGAGGTGATCGTCGACGAGATCCGGCGTCTCTGGGACCGCGCTGCCCCGCCGACGTGACCGTCGGGGACCCGCGCGGTCAGCCCGCGTCGGCGTGTCCGTAGAGGCCCAGTGACTCGGCCACCCCGGAGGCCAGGTGGTAGCTCTCGGACTCGTCGGGGAAACGGGCCGCGCGGACGTCGGCACCGAACCGGCTCAGCGCCGCCACCGAATCGGCCCGGACGGAGCCGTAGCGGCGCACGAACTTCGGCGCGATCCGGTCCTCGATGCCCAGCACGTCGTG
>CAZEAV010000051.1:3748-10259 GCA_964510215.1 uncultured Iamiaceae bacterium | reverse complement strand
CCGCCGAAGTCCTCGGCGCGGTCCAGACCCATGGCGAGGTTGCGCACGATCGTCTCGCCCGAGACCCCGAATTCGTCCATGAGGATGTACCACGGTCCGATCACCAGGCGGCCCGCTTCGGCGAGCCGTCCCAGCCGGGCTTCACTGCTCGGGCGCATCTCGAGATAGTCGTCCACCACGGCCATCTGTCCGTCCAGCATGAAATGGGAATAGGCGGGGTCGGTCTCCAGGAGTGAGGCCGTCTCCTCGACCAGCTCCACCAGTTCCATGCGGAAGGACTGGAACGTGCGATACCACTCGCGGTCCCAGTGGGTGTGGCAGATGATGTGGACCGTGCGTGTCATGGGCGCCAAGCGTAGGTGCTGGCGGATCCTCTAGGTTTCCCGGCGATGAAGTTCGTGATGCTCTCCACGCTGGGCCCGGATGGCGCGGCCCGTATGCGCGACAACCCGGCCCGCCTCAAGGAGGTGAACGCGGACGTCGAGGCGATGGGCGTTCGGGTGCTCGCCCAGTACGCGGTGCTCGGGCAATGGGATTTCGTGAACATCCTGGAAGCGCCGGACGAAGTCGTGATGGCCCGCGTCGCGATGACCCTGGCCTCGCGGGGTACCTTGAAGACCCAGACCATGCCGATCATCGACGTGGACGAGTTCATCGATGCGATGGGCGGCAGCGTCTGAGGCCGCGGGACCGCGTCAGATCCACCAGAGCGACCGATTGTGCTCGTGACGCACGTCGGTGACAGCGAACGTCGTGGGTAGCACCGTTCCGTCGGAGCGACGGCGGAGCCGGTAGCCACGCGACGTCGCGGCCACGACGGTGAAGCCTCGCGACCAGCCTCCGTCGAACCCGTTCCGCACCTCGACCCGCGTGCCGGCCGCAAGGAGCTCGGGATCGGCGGCGGGATCCATCGTGGACCACCCTATGACCGTCCTGTTGCCGGTTCGCCCGGGACGCGGGCGAACGCGGGGCACGAGTGGGTCCCGGACCGGTCCGGCCCGATTCGCTACCGTGCTCCCATGGCAACGGGACCGGCGCCGACCTTGGCCCTGGAGCGCTCGTTCTGGGCGGACGGCGACCGTGTCGTCGTGGGCGTCGACGAGGTCGGCAAGGGCGCATGGGCGGGGCCACTCAGCGTCGGTGCGGCCGTGTTGCCCCCCGACCGGCGGGTCAACGGGATACGCGACTCGAAACTGCTCAGTGAAACCGAGCGGGAGCGACTCTTTCCGCGCATCGCACAGTGGTGCGTCACCTGGGCGGTCGGACACGCCAGCAACGCGGAGTGTGACGCCCTGGGCATGACCGATGCGCAACGGCTGGCCACCCGTCGGGCATTGGCCGGCCTCGGTGTCCGGCCCGACCGGATCCTCCAGGACGGCCGCATCGATTTCGTCGGCGGTGGCCGCACCACCACGATCGTCAAGGGCGACCAGAGCTGTCTGTCGATCGCGGCCGCGTCGATTCTGGCCAAGGTCACCCGCGACCGGATCATGCGTCAGGTCGCGCCGGAATGTGCCGCTTTCGCGTTCGACCGCAACAAGGGCTATCCCTCGGTGGTGCACCGGCAGGCGTTGCACGCACAAGGCCCCACGCGTTGGCACCGCAGATCCTGGGCGTTCATGGACGCACTGGAGGGTCACGAACGGTTCAGGCGCGGCGACCGGCCGCTGCCGCTGGAGTTCTGAGCCCTCCCGAGCCGTCCGCCACGCCGGTATCCTGAGCCGGTGTCGACAGGATGGTGCCCATGAACCACTCAACCGCAGTGATCGATCCGTCCCACGCGCTGCCCGGGCGGGAGGAGCCGATGCCGGTCGCATCCGCGAACCTGGTCACGCACCATCCCATGACGCCGCCCTTTCCCGAGGGTCTCGAGGTTGCGGTGTTCGGCACCGGCTGTTTCTGGGGTACCGAGGAGTACTTCTGGCAGGTTCCGGGAGTCTGGACCACTGCGGTGGGCTACGCCGGCGGGGTCACGCCGAACCCGAGCTACGAAGAGGTGTGCACCGGCCGCACGGGCCACGCGGAGGTCACCCTCGTGGTGTACGACCCGGACGTGGTCACCTACGACGAGTTGCTGGCCGTGTTCTTCACCACGCACGATCCGACCCAGGGCATGCGTCAGGGCAACGACATCGGCACCCAGTACCGCTCGATCATCCTGACCACGAGCGACGAACAGTTCGCCCTCGCCTCGGCCGGCCGGGATCGCTACGCCGAGGTGCTCGACGACGCCGGTCGGGGCGAGATCACCACGTCGATCGAGCCACTGGGCGACCGCTTCTTCTACGCGGAGGACGTCCATCAGCAGTATCTGGCGAAGAATCCCCACGGCTACCGCTGCCATGTGGCCACCGGTCCGGCGTATCCGAAAGCCTGAGCGTCACGCAGCAGCTCGCCGGAAGGTGCACGTTTCGTGGAAGGATCCGGATGATCCCTACGATTGAGGGTCGTGGCCGACCGTAAGCCGTCGAAACAACGGCGCCAAGCCCAGAACCGTGCCGCCCGTGAAGCGCGCAAGGCCCGCTCCGAGGCCGCCAACACTCCGGTCGAGGAACGTCGTCACGACGACACGGAGGAGACCAGACCGCGTCGTCGGCGCGGCCGTCAGGGGTCCGAGGACGTCAAAGCCCGCGCCCGTTCGGTGATCGAGGCGTCCGCACGCGCCGAGACCGTCGCCGACGAGGCCGACGACCGGATCGACGATGGCGTCGAGGACGATGTCGCCGGTCCGTCGGCGACGTCGCCGACGGGACGACGGGGATCTTCGCCGGTGTTCTCGGCCCGCCATCGCGCCGAGGTGGCGGCGGCCACCTCGGACCGGGCCCCCGCCCGGACCCCCGCCGGCGTCGCCGCGGCGACGGGTGTGGAGATGGTCCCTGTGGAGACGCCTCGTCCGGCGCCGGCCGCCCGCGCGTCGTCTTCGGGTGGGTCCAGCGCCCGGACCGCTCGATCCTCATCGACCTCGCGCCCTACCCGGTCCTCATCGAGCACGAAGTCGTCCGCGCAGCGGCCCAGGGAACGCTCCGCCGCCGCGTCGAAGAAGCCGGCGGCGTCCCCCGCACGCAATCGCCCCGCGCCACGACGGCGACCGCCGAAGCCGTTGCCCGACTGGCTCGGCCGGTTCGGAGGCAACGAGCCGGGCGGTCGTTGGGTGATGTTGAGCTTCCTCACGATCCTGCTCGCCTCGATCGTGCTGAACTTCGTGCACATCGTCCCCGAGGTGAACAGCAAGGGCAAGGCCGTCAAGGACGGCGCGAAGTACACGATCTGGCATTCGGGCCTCGGCCCAGGGTTGTACTTCCTGCTGCCGCCGATCGTCATCGTCGGCCTGTTCATCCTCACCGCGCGTCCCTCGAATCGTCGCCGCAGTTGGAACATGGCATTGCTGTGCCTGGTGTTCATCACCTTCATCACCGGTTCCATCTCGATCTACATCGTGCCGGTGGCGTGTCTTGCCTGGGGGTGCTGGCAGGCCCGCAAAGCGGCGCTGGAAGAAGTCGGCGGTGACCCCAGGGTGCTGCGCGAGGTGGAACGGGAACGCCGGGTAGCCGAACGCGAGGCCGCCAGAGCGCGCCGCACTCGGCGCTGAGCACGGAGTCGGTGCCGCGCGCCGCGACGGTGCCTCAGCTGCAGTCGAACGTCATCAGCACCACCCAGATCCGCGGTTTGCCTTCTTCCGCGGGCAGTGCCTCGACCGAAACCTGCTTTCGCCCGTTCGCGTAGATGTACCGCGTCCGGGAATGGCTGGTGAGCGAGAAACCGGTCCGGGGAAGATCGTGGTCACCGTGCTTCAGGAACCACTGCAACGCGGCCTCGGGTCCGTCGGAACCCGGTTGGGTGTTGGGCGCGATCTCGGTGGAGGAGCACTTCAGGTGATTCCCGCCGGTCGTCGAACAGCCGGAGACGCAGGCGGCGGCCGCCAGTATCGCGGCGACGAGGATGCGGCGCATGCTCAGGCTCGGTCCTCGGGTGCGGGGGCGGCTGTGACGGGCACGGGATCGGCGGGCACCGACCCCAGTCCCCGGGGCCGGCGGTCGGTCCAGTCGACATCGGCGGGCCGGAGCGGTCGGCCCAGGTGGAAACCCTGGGCCATCGGGCAGCCCAGATCGGCGAGTACCCGGAGCTGCTGGGGGGTCTCGACGCCTTCGGCGATCGTGGTCAGCCCCATCGTGGTGGCCAGGCGCACGACGGCGGAGACGATGGCCCGATCCTGCGCATCGTGGCCCAGGCCGGCGATGAACGACGCGTCGATCTTCAGCACGTTCAGGGGAAAGCGTTTCAGATAGGTGAGCGATGAGTAGCCGGTGCCGAAATCGTCGATGGCGATCCCCACCCCGAGTCGCCGGAGCGCACGCAGGACATCGATCGAGTAATCGGCATCGTCCATGAGCGCGCTCTCGGTGATCTCCAGGCAGACCCGCTCCGGGGGCGCGCCGGTTTCGGTGAGCGCGGCCGCGACCCGGTCCGACAGCCCCCGGGTCGCCAGGGTACGTGCGGAGACGTTCAGCGTGCACCAGGGTCCGGAGCCTCCCGAGGCGCGGGCGGTCTTCGCGCACTGGCTCAGTGCCTGATGCAGGACCCAGCGGTCCAGGTCGCCGATCAGGCCGGACTGCTCGGCGACCGGGATGAATTGTCCGGGGAGGATCTCACCCAGGTCGGGGTGTTGCCAGCGGACCAGTGCCTCATAGCCCCAGATCCGACCGTCGTCGAGCTCGTGAATCGGCTGATAGCGGAGCCGGAGTTGCCCGTCGGAGATCGCGTGTGGGAGATCGACCTGGGTCCGGAGTCGGTGGATCACCCGGTCGCGCATCGTGTCGTCGAAGAAGGCGACCGTGTTCCTGCCGACCTCCTTGGCCCGGTACATCGCGGCGTCCGCGTCGCGCAGCAGCGATTCCGACGTTGATCCGGGTCCCGACGACAGTGCGACTCCGACGCTGATCGACGCCTGCAGCTCGGTCCCCTCCACGGTGAGCGGCCGCATGATGCCCGCCCGGATGCGTTCGGCGATCAGCTCGGCTTCTTCGCGTCCCGACAACGGATCGAGGAGCACCGTGAACTCGTCGCCTCCGAATCTCGCCACCGTGTCGCCCGGCCGGACCAGGCGGATGAGCCGGTCGGCGATCTCGCTGAGGAGTCGATCTCCGACCGAATGGCCGAGACTGTCGTTGATCACCTTGAAATGGTCGATGTCCAGGAACAGGACGGCGACCAGGTGATCGGAACGTTCCAGGCGTGCCAGCGCCTGGGTGAGACGGTCGACGAACAGTGAGCGATTCGGAAGTTCGGTCAAGCTGTCGTGAAGGGCCTGGTGGTGGGCCGACGCTTCGGCGCGACGGCGTCCCAGCGCGAGGCCGAGCGTGCCGGCCATCGTGTCCAGGAAGTCCGCTTCGGCTCTGGTGAAGCGCCGCGGCGTCCCGCTGCGGGCCAGGACCGCTCCGACGACCCGGTTGCGGTCGGCCACCTGCACGGCGAGGACGTGGGGGAACGCATCGCCGTCTCCGGGGGCGACGGTGCCGTGAGATTCCGCGAACGGGGTGAGCGCACCCACATCAACGAGGTGCAATGCCGCGTCCGGGTCCGGGTCGACGAATTGGATCGGCTCGGTGGCTTCCATGCACAGACGCATGACCTGCTCGGAAGGAACTTGTCCGAGATCCATCGCCTCGACCGTGGTCCCGGTGGCGACCACCGCACCGGAGACCGCATCCGGATCGAACCTCACCACCTCGCAGCGCCGCACGCCGAGCGTCGAACGGGCGAGTGAGGCGGTGGCCGACACCAGTGATGCGGAATCGGGCGCGGTCAGCGCGAGGCGCCCCAGTTGGGCGACCGCGCTCTGCTGCGCGGTGGTCTCGTAGATGTAGTTCTCGGCATCGACCCGTTCGGTGACATCGCGACAGTTGATGACGGTGCCGGCGATCGCCGGGTCAGCGTGCAGATTGACCGCCCGCGCCTCCACCCAAAGCCAGTTGCCTCCACGGTGCTGCACCCGGACCTGCTGCAGTTCCGAGGTCTCACCTGCCGTGAGACGATCCAGCTCTGCCGCGACTGCGCCGACGTCTTCGACATGCAGCGCGGTGAGCGCGCGTCGACCGAGGATCTGTCGGGGCTCGTAGCCGAGCATCGCCTGGACCGCCGGGGACAAATACGTGACGCGATGATCCGCATCGAGCACCACGATCAGGTCCGAGGAGTTCCGTACGAGCGACTCGAAACGCTGCTCCCGACGTCGTTCGCGCTGGCGGGTCTGTTCCATCTCCCGTGCCAGGCTCACGAGCCGGACGATCACGATCAGCGACATGACGCATGCACCCACCAGGAGCGCGGCGTGGCCGTCGTACACCCGGGCCTGGTCGAGCAGGATCACCAGCGGCGTGTCCAGGAGCGCGAGTGCCAGCAGCGCGATCCGGGTCACGCCGAACTTGTGCGTCGTGGTGACGTCGGGTTCGGTCACCCTGCCCATCGACGGATGGTGCGCGGCGGCGGCCAGCAGCGCGATGAACGCGACCTG
>CAZEAV010000051.1:0-3738 GCA_964510215.1 uncultured Iamiaceae bacterium | reverse complement strand
ACATGGCGGGTGAGGGATTCGACGCGGAGCACCGAGAGTCCCGAGACCACGTGGGCGCCCGTCGCGCACAGCGCGCCCGCCATGATCAGACGGAATGATCCAGAGGTCCGCACGGCCACGAAGGCGCGCCGGAGCAACGCCGTGCCCATCACGATGTCGAGCGCGGGCAGGAGCGAGACGGTGGACACGATCGCGGCGTTCGTATGGGAGGCGTCGAACGCTCCGCTGAAGGTCGACCGCCACAGGAACAGGCCGAAAGCGAGACCGAGGATCGTCGCGTCCAGGATCGCGGCGACGTCTCCGGTCGCCCGCCTGACACGGGCCGCGCCGACGAAACCCACCATCAACATGCAGTAGCCGGCGAGTTGGATGGCGACGAAGGTGTCGATCGATCCGTGGGGGTCGTTCGACCAGTCGATCGTGCCCACGGTCGTGGCGAGGACCACGAGCGCGCTTCCCATCGCGAAGGCCAGCCAGAGGCTCGGGTGCCGTGGCCGGTGCCGACGGAGTGCAGCCAGGAGCGCCCCGATCGACAGCGCCGCCACCGCCACCAGGACGACGACGTCGAAGGTCGGATCGTCCACGATCGCCGTCGCGACGGCCGCGGCGGCGCCCAACGCGGTGATGCCCATCCACAGCGAAAACGGACGACGCTGCCGGCCCAGGCTCGTCACCTGGCGCGGCAGCGGACTCGTCCCGGATCGGTCACGGCCGCTCGTTCGGATCGTCGCAGGAACCACACCGTCGATTCGCAAAAGGGGACGGAACGGACCGATCGTACTCCGTGGGACATGAGGTCGACACGGAATCGGCTCCATCGACCAGCCAGTCGGGTCGAGAGGGCAGATCACCCCTTGACGAACGTCGGCTCAGGGTGTTCGATGGGACCGAGGAACCAAGGGGACCGCCAGTCGGATCCTCCACCTTCCCGCACCCTTCCGAACCAGGAGGTGTCGCCGACATGCACAGCACGTTCGCCGTCAGCGTTCCCGCATGGAACCCGAGACGGATCGTTGCGTCTGACGCGAACCTTGACCAGCGTCGGAACCAGCGATCGCCTCCGCTGACGTGAGGTGGGTTTCCGCCTCGCGAGAACACATGCGGTATGCCGGTCGTCGGCCTCGATCTGGAACAGACTCCGGGGTCTGACAGTTCACCGGCGAGGCGCAACGACCCCAGGCGCACGATTCCGGTGGTTGCCGGTCCCTCCGCCTTGGACGCCTCCCGATTGCTGATGACAACGAGTCCGGCCACAAAGAAGACGATGGCCCGATGCACCGATCTACCGCTTCAGCTGCCCCGTCGATCCCTCAGTGACACTGGGGGACGGCGGGGCGGCGACGTTCCGGGCGCCCCCGCCCGGTAGTTTGGAGCCGATGCCTGCCCTCGTCGCCGCCGATCATGTCCGTCCGGGTACACCGGGGGTTCCCCGACTGCTGAGCGTGCATGCGCACCCCGACGATGAATCCTCCAAAGGTGCCGGCACCGTCCGCCGACTCGTCGACGACGGCGGTGAGGCGCTGCTGGTCACCTGCACCGGCGGCGAAGCCGGCGACATCCTGAACGAGTCGATGCGGTCCGCCGAGGTGGAGGCGAACCTCCCCGCGGTACGAAGGGCCGAGTTGGTCGCGGCGACCGATGCGATCGGGTACACGCAGGTGGCGATGCTCGGATACCGGGACTCGGGGATGCCCGACACCGACGCCAACGCCCATCCGGATGCGTTCGCGAACGGCGACCTCGACACCGAAGTCGGCCAACTGGTCGGCATCATCCGGACCTTCCGACCCCACGTGGTCATCACCTACGGCGACGACCAGAAGCACTATCCGCATCCGGACCATCTCCGGGTGCACGACATCAGCGTCCCGGCATTCGAACGGGCCGGTGATCCCGATGCCTGTGCCGGCTACGGCGAACCGTGGGCACCTGCCAAGCTCTACTACTCGATGTGGTCCCGGGAGCGCATCGTCCAGTCCCACGCGAAGTTCCTCGAACTCGGACTGGAGTCCCCCTATGGTGAGCGGTGGCTGGATCGCGGTGAACCGGAGGTGCCGCCGACGACGACCATCGACGTGCAGGGAACCTACGGGGCCCGGAAAGCCGCGCTGTTGGCCCACGCCACACAGATCGCGCCGGAGTCGCCGTTCTGGTTCGGCCTGCCCGACGATGTCGCCTCGGAGGTCTACCCCTTCGAGCAGTACCGTCTCGCCCGTTCCCGTGTCGCCTCGGAGCTTCCCGAGACCGATCTGTTCGCCGGTATCGAGGACTTTTCGTGATGATGGAGTTCCTGAGCGACCAGTGGTGTGAAGCGTTGGTCGAACGATGCGCCCAGAGCTCGGTGCCGTTGCGGGACGTGACGGTGGAAGTTCAGCTCACGGGTGCGCCGCGGGGGAAGGGGCGGGTGTCGGTGGTCGTGGCGGACGGTCGTCTGGTGAGCTGTACCCTCGACCGTGACGCCGACGCGGAATTGAAGTTGAAACTGGCCTTTTCCGACGCGGTCGCGCTGTCACGCGGCGAGCTGGACCCGAGTGTCGCGTTCATGGCCGGCGACATGAAGACCGACGGGCCGACCGGTCCGCTGCTGGCGCTGCTCGCGGCCTGGCGGCAGCCGGGAGTGCTTGCCGCCCGACCGGCGTTCGCGGCACCGCCAGTCGAGGCCGACTGAACCGCCTGCCGATCGCCGGTCGGTCACCCGGCGCTTCGGCCGCGCTGCGCGGCACGCAGTGCGCGGTAGCCGACCAGGTGGATACCGGCGTCTGCGATCCGCTCGGCCAGCCCGGATTCGGCACGCAGTACGGCATGGTCGTCGATCCGCATGTCCGCGTCGGACGTGATGGCCCTCAGCTCCGCGGTGTCGATCGCGGGGTGGGCGAGAATCTCGGTGACCCCCGGGCGTGGGTCGGCCAGGTACGCCTCGATGAGCGGGCGCGCAGAACTCTGGGGTTCGTGGAGGAAGTGATCGGGGAACAGGACGCCTTCCTCTGTGGCGAGCGAGCGGAACGGGAATCCGATCGCGGATTCGGTCCGTGCGCCCGACAGCCTGATGGGGAGTGCGAACATGACCGCGACATCCAGGTAGGCATCGAAGAGCTCGGGCCGCAGCTGCAGCGTCCCCATGTGAGAATCAAGGTGGGTCACGTCGAAGCCCCAGAGGATCGCGCGCTCGATCTGGGCCTCGAGTTCCCGGCGCACCTCGGCCACGTCGGCATGTTCGGAGATGTCCTCGACCGTTCGGGGGAATCCCCCGTCACCGTCCCACAGGGTCGGGGAGTGGGTGGTGGGTCCCCAGCGGTAGCGGTCGTATTCCGCGTTCAGGGTCAGATGGACGCCGATGTCCTCACCGGCGTACCGGGTCGCTGCTTCCCGGCTCCACGGGCAGGGCACCATCAGCGACGCGCTCGTGGCCACGCCCGTGGTGAGCGCGTCGAATGCACCGACGTTCGCCGCGTGGCACATGCCCAGATCATCGGCGTTGATGATGAGGACGCGGTCGTCTGGGGCGTAGCCGAGGCGCTCGGTGAGTGCGGTCACCCTGGTGACGATACCCCCCCCGCACGCGCGCCGCGGAGGGCCGGTGAGCCGGGGTTCGGTCAGATCCGCTCGACGATGGTGCCGGTTCCCACGCCTCCGCCACAGCACATCGCAATGAGTGCCCGCCGGGTGTCGCTGCGGATGAGCTCATGGACCGCCTTGGTGAGCAGGAACGCGCCGGTACAGCCGAGGGGATGCCCCAGC
>CAZEAV010000050.1:0-10333 GCA_964510215.1 uncultured Iamiaceae bacterium | reverse complement strand
GCTCGGACCGGTCTTCGCGAACTTCGTCCTCGCGGACGAGATCAACCGCGCCCCCGCGAAAGTCCAATCCGCGCTGTTGGAGGTCATGGCCGAGCACCAGGTCACGATCGGCGGAACCACCTTCGACGTCCCGACACCGTTCCTGGTACTGGCGACCCAGAACCCGATCGAGTCCGAGGGCGTCTATCAGCTTCCCGAGGCCCAGCGTGACCGGTTCCTGATGAAGATCATCGTGGAGTACCCGTCGCCGAGCGAGGAGGTCGAGATCGTGAACCGGGTCGGTGTGCATCCGCCGGTGCCGGAACAGATGATCTCGCCCGAACGACTCAGGGAACTCCAGGACGCGGCCGATCGGGTCTACGTCGACCATTCGGTGATCGACTACGCGGTCCATCTGGTGCTGGCGACCCGCGACCCCGAGCACTACAGCCTCGCCGAGATCAGGCCCTTCCTGACCTATGGAGCGAGTCCGCGGGCCAGCCTCGGCCTGGTCGCCGGGGGAAGAGCGTTGGCCCTCCTCCGGGGTCGCACCTACGTCCTTCCCCAGGACGTCTTCGACGTCGCCCCCGACGTACTCCGCCATCGCCTCGTGCCGTCCTATGAAGCGCTGGCCGAGTCCATCTCCGTGGAACAGATCCTGGCCAAGGTGCTGTCCACCGTCCCGGCGCCCCGCATTGCTCCGACCGAGGACGGACGGCCCACGATGATCGCCCCGCCACGAACACCGGGAGCGCCCGAACCCGGGCAGGCGCCTGCGCCTTGGGCGCCTCCCGTGCCGGTACCGGGGAACCCGGCGATGTGACCAGACCCAGCCCACAGGCCGCCGATCCTTTCGCCCGCGCCACGGCGACGAGCGGAGATCGTCGCCGTCCCGACGAGATCCTGCGGCGGTTGGAACTCACCATCACCCACCGCCTCGACGGCCTGTTGCACGGCGACCACCAGGGCCTGGTCCCGGGCCACGGCTCGGAGTTGGGTGAAACCCGCGCGTATGTGGCCGGCGACGATGTGCGGCGCATCGACTGGAACGTCACCGCCCGGCTGCAGACGCCGTACCTACGGGCCACGATCGCCGACCGTGAGCTGGAGACCTGGGTGGTTCTCGACCGATCGCCGAGCCTCGATTTCGGGACCGCCGCGTGCACCAAAGCCGATCTGGCGCTCGCGGCCACGGCCGCGGTGGGGTTCCTCACGAACCACACCGGAAACCGGATCGGCGCGGTGCTCGCCGATCCCGGGAACGAGCACGTGGTCCCGGCGAGGGGAGGGCGCGGCCATCTGATGCGGATCCTGCACTCGATCGCCCGCGCCGACACACCGGATCACGGATCGGTGGATCTCGGCGAGGCCCTCGGCCGTCTGGACACGGTGCTGCGTCGTCGTGGACTGGTCGTGGTCGTGTCCGACTTTCTGTCCAGTGGCGACTGGGAGCGGCCACTGCGTCGCCTCGGGTTGCGCCACGAGGTCCTGGGGGTCGAGGTGGTCGATCCCCGCGAACTCGAGCTTCCCGCAGTCGGCGCGCTGTCACTCGTGGATCCGGAGACCGGCCGCAGCCGGCGGATCAACTCTTCCTCGGCCGAGCTGCGCGCCCGTTACGCGGCGGCAGCCCGAGACCAGCGCAACCAGATCGCGTCGGCATTCTCCCGGGCCGGTGTCGAGCACCTGCAACTGCGAACCGACCGGGACTGGGTTCGTGACCTGGTGCGGTACGTCGCGCTGCGGCGGCGTCGTGCCACCGGTCCGGGTGCGGCGGTCAGGGTCGCACGATGAACGCGATGGTGGTGGCCGTCTCCTGGGCTGCGCCCGATCGCTGGTGGTTGGTCGTCGTCGTGGGCGCCCTGATCGCAGGCTACGTCGCCATCCAGCTGAACCGCCCCAAGGTCGCCGCCAAGTTCACGAATCTGGACCTTCTCGAGACCGTGGTGCCCAAGGGCCACGACTGGAAACGTCACGTCGGTTCGGTGGCTTTCGCCTTGGCCCTCGTCGCACTCGTGGCCGCGCTCGCGCACCCCCAGACCCAACGAAAGGTGCCCACCAACCGCGGCACCGTCGTCCTGGCGATCGACACCTCACTGTCCATGGCCGCGACCGATGTCTCGCCGAGCCGTTTCCAGGCGGCGAAAGAGGCGGCCATGTCGTTCCTGTCCAGTGTCCCGGAGAAGTTCAACGTGGGGATCGTGGCATTCCACGGTTCGGCCTCGGTGCTCGTGGAGCCCACCAAGGACCGCGCCGTGGCGCGTCGCGCGGTCCAGGGCCTGACAATGGGCGAGAGCACCGCGATCGGCGAAGGCATCTTCGCGTCGCTGTCCGCGATCAAGACCGTGCCCGACGCCCCGGACCATTCACCGGTGCCCGCCCGCATCGTGTTGATGTCCGACGGCGCCACCCAGACCGGCCGCTCCAACAGCCAGGGGGTCGCCGCGGCCCGCGCCGCGCACGTCCCGATCGACACGATCGCATTCGGCACCGATCACGGCACGGTGACGATCCCCGGCTACGCGGGCGAGGTTCCCGTCGACGTCGACCGTGCCGCGCTCGCCAAGATCGCCCACGACTCGGGTGGGCACGCTTACACCGCGGCGAGCGAGGCGCAGATCCGCGAGGTGTACCGACACATCGGGACATCGGTGGGCTACCGCATAAGGAAAGTCGACATCTCCGGCTGGTTCGTGGCCACCGGATTCGTCCTCCTCCTCATCGCGGCGGGCACCAGTATCGCCTGGCAGGATCGGATGATCTGAGCCCACCGGGAACGGTCGGATGGGGCCGTCCCTGGCGACCGACCGGGACTCGATGACGAGCTCAGTACAGCGCCGAGACGCTCAGATCGGTGAACGTCGAGGTCCGGCCCGGCGACAGATACCCCTCGTAGACACCGGCACGGCCGGCGTACACGAACTTGCGGGGCAAGGTGACCTTCCCAACGCGGTCATCGTCTTTCCAGGACGGCTCCCGTTCCGAAGTGGGCCACAGTTTCACGGACAACGTCGTGCCCATCGCCCTCACACACATCCGCCACGGACCCGGCTTCATCCAGTGACTCCCGTCATCCTCATCGGTCATCGCCGAGACCCAGCCGACGCTTCCACGCATGTCGACCAGATCGATCGGTCGTATATTGCTCGACAACTCGCCATTTTCCACATCCACCGTGACAGCATCGACCGAGAGCACCCACACCGCACCACGCTTCAGGGTCTGGTGCACCGCGATCGCATTGACCCGGTTCGACGAGGACGACTTCTGGACGCGGAGTACCACGCCGGGCAGGTGGACTCGATCCGGGTCCTTCGCGTAATCCGCAATGTCCGCGGTATTCTGCGCGGACACCACCGAATGCATGGTGACACAGACGCGCTGGTCCGTACGGGGCACCTGGCTGTCCGGAACGAACGCTTCGCGGATGACTCCCGCTTCGCGTCGGCGACCCAGTTGCCCGCGAACCGGTGGGTTCGATTCGGGCGAACGAACGGTGATCGTGTCGTTCGACGAGGACACCGCATAGCGTCCGCCGTCCGTCGACGCGAGGACCTGGCTCCGCAAACCGTCGTTCACCTGCTGCTCCGCGGATCGCTTCGCCCCGTCCCCGCCACAGGCGCCCACCATCACGAGCAGCAAGGCGAGCAGCGTGGTACGATACACCCAACGTCCGAGGATGGTCGATTCTGAGACGCTCGTGGAGACTGAGGCGTTCAACAGCCGTGCCACCATGTCAGGTACGAACCTCGCATCGCACACGTCTCATGTCCGCTCGGACACTACCTTCGAGGAGCCCCCGGGCTGCATGGTCACGCCGAACAGCGCATCGGCGGCCTCCATCGTGCGTTTCTGGTGGGACACGATGATCAGTTGCGCGGCGTCGCGGAAGTCGGCGACCAGATCCAGGAAGCGGTGAAGGTTGACGTCGTCGAGCGCGGCTTCCACCTCGTCCATCACATAGAACGGGGACGAGCGTGACCGGAAGACCGCGAACAGATACGCGAGCGCCACGAGCGACCGCTCTCCCCCGGACAGCAGGGACAAGGTGCGGACGTTCTTCCCAGAGGGTCTGGCCTTGATCTCGATACCGGTCGCCAGCGGATGGTCCGGATCGGTGAGCTCGAGGTCTCCCGAGCCGCCGGGGAACAACATCGTGAACAGGTCGGCGAAATTGGTCCGCACATCGGCGTAGGCGGAACGGAAGGATCCCGCGATCTCGGCATCCACCTCCCGGATCACTTTCGCCAACTCCCGCCGGGAGGACTTCACGTCGTCGAGCTGGGTGGCCAGGAACTCGTGGCGTTCGCGCATCGCCTCGTACTCGTCCAACGCGAGGGGGTTGATCGTACCCATGGCGCGCAGCTCCCGTTCCAGGTCGCGCACCCGTGACACGGGCGTCATGCCCTCCGGCACTGCCGGACACTCGGCGCCGAGCGCGGCCGCCGGGTCGACGTCGAGGTCGACGCGCACCGATTCGGTCACCTGCTCCAGGCGGACGCGCAGCTCCGCGGCCGACAACTCCGTCTGCTGGATCTTCTGCCGACACGCCTCCAATGTCTCTTCCATCGCCGACCGGTCGGTCCGCAATCGCTCCAGCTCCTCGGTCTCGGACCGCAACCGTTCGCGCTCCTGCTGCCGGCCGGATTCCAGCTCGGCGAGGATCGTCTCCAATGACTCGAGTCGCCGCGAAACCAACTCGTGCAGCCGGGCCATCACCTCGGCCGAACGTTCCAGCCCCAGACGCCGATCCTCGGCCAGAACCCGGTCCGCGCCGCTGCGCGCCAGCCGTTCGGCGATCTCGGCAGCGCGCCGCTCCAGCAGCTCCCGTCGTTCGGCCAACCCGGCGGAGCGGACCTCCACCTGAGACCTCGTCCTGGCGATCCGTTCCGCGCGTCGTTGCAGGTCCTCGAGCACCTCGGCCCGGCGACGGGACTCCTCGGCAGCCCGGGACTCCGCGCGCTGCAGCTCCCCGAGGGTGACGGTCAACTCGGCGGATCGCTCGGCATCGCGCCGCAGCACCTCACCGAGTTCGTCCAGATGTCGGGACGACGATTCGACCTCGTTCCGGCGGTCGACGAGTTCGGTCCCGAGCTGGGACCGCATCGCCCGGTCTGTGGTCAGACGCTCCGCGACGCCTTTCACTGCCTCCTGGGCCGACCGCAGGGCCTGGAGGGTCGCCTCCCGGTCGCCGGACGCGGCGTCGGCGCGCGCCTGTGCGTCGTCGGCCGCCTCCGCGGCCAGCGCCGCGCGCCGACGGGCGTCGCTCAATGCGCCTCCGGTCGCTCCGGCACCGGACGTTGCGACCCGCCACCCCGACGCGGCGAATCGGTCGCCGGCGGTGGTCACGACGAGCACGTCGGGCCGCTCGAGGGCCGCGGCCAGCGCGTCCTCCCAGCGGGGCGCGACGAGCACGTTGCCGACGAGACGATCCAGGAGGTCGTCGACGTCGCCGCGGAGCCCGCGGACGTGTGATCGAAGGCGCGTGGTTCCCCGGCTCTCGACAACCGGATCTGTACGCGCGCTCGAGTGGTGTCCCAATGCCAACACCGCACCCTCGCCTCCTGCGGAGCGAAGGTGTACCAATGCGGACCGCGCGTCTTGGATCCCGTCCATGACCACTGCCGCGATCGCGTCTCCGGCGCCTGATTCGAACGCGGCTTGATAGCCCTCGTCGACCTCGACGACGTCCAGCAGGGTGCCCACCACTCCCGGGATCCCCGCGAGCTGCTCTGCTCCGGCGCGCGCCCGCGCGGCGTCGAGTGCGGACTCCAGCGTCTCCACCCGCGCCGCGCACGCGGCCTGAGCCGCTTCGGCGGCGCGCCGGGACTCCTCGGCGGCCGACGCCGCGGCCGCCGCGCGCTCGTCATCCTCGCGGGCCCGTTTCAGTGATCCCTCGAGTGCTCCCAGCTCGCCCTCGGCCTGGGTGATCCGGTCGTTCAGGCCTTCGATTTCGGTGTCGAGGCGCGCCACACGCGCGACGAGATCCGAATGACGCGTCGAAAGCCGCTCCTCCTCGGCCTCGTTGCGTTCTCCTGCGGCACTCAGAGCGGCGAGTCGTCCACGCACCTCCGCGGCGGCCGAGGGCGCGGGCTCGGGAGCATCGGGCCATCGGTCCTCGAAGTCCGCCTGGGCCGCGGCGAGTTCGGCCTCGGCATGCTCGACATCGGACGTCGCCGGGCCCAGCGCTTCGATCTCTCCGGTGACCTCGACCAACTCCTCGGCCACCGCGGCGGCCTCGGCCTCGAGTGTCGCGATCACCTGACGATCCATCTCGGTCGTCCGCTCGCGTTCGATGCGCCGCCTTCTCTCGGCCGTCAACGCGAGCAGGCCGCGCGCCTTTTCGCGCAACGACTCCGCACGACCGAACGATTCGGCGAGATCCCGACCTCCCGCGGACACGAGCGCGGACTCGGCCTGGATGACCTGGGAGTCCAGCTCCGCGAGCGCGGCCTTGTGTGTCCGCTCGGTCGTGCGGAGTTCCCGGACCTCAGCGGTGTTCTCGGCCAATGCGCCTCGTAACCGCTGCAAATCCCTGCCCGAGAGGTACACCCGCAAGGCGTGGAGTTCGTCTTCGAGCCCACGGTGGCGGCGGGCGGCGTCGGCCTGCTTTTCCAGCGGACGGAGCTGACGCCGTACTTCGCGGGCCAGGTCCTCCAGCCGGGTCAGATTCGCCTCGGTGGCGGTGAGCCGGCGCTCGGCCTTCTCCTTGCGACGTCGGAACTTGAGCACCCCGGCGGCTTCCTCGATGATGAGGCGACGGTCCTCGGGACGGGCGTTGAGCACGGCGTCGATGTGCCCCTGGGAGATGATGACGTGCTGGGAACGTCCCAGGCCGGTGTCGCTGAGCAACTCCTGCACGTCCAGGAGTCGGCACGGCACACCGTTGAGGGCGTACTCCGAATCACCGCTGCGGAACAGCGTGCGGGTGACGGTGACCTCGGTGAACTCGATGGGGAGCAATCCCGAGGAGTTGTCGATCGTCAGCGAGACCTCGGCCCTACCCAGCGCGGGCCGCTTGGCGGTGCCGGCGAAGATGACATCGTCCATCTTCGCCGAACGCACCGCACTGGGGGCCTGGGCCCCCAGCACCCAGCCGATGGCATCCACCACATTGGACTTCCCACTCCCGTTCGGCCCGACCACGACGGTCACGCCCGGCTCCATCGCCAACGTCGTGGCCTCGGCGAAGGATTTGAACCCTTTCAACGTGAGCGACTTGAGAAACACGAAAATCGGCTCAGCCGGTCAGACCTGGCACTCGGGGCAGGCGAACGTCGTGCGATTGGCGACCCGGCGTTTTGCGATCACGCTGCGGCACCGCGGGCAGGCCTCACCGGTGCGCTCGAAGACCTTGAGGTACTCGCCGTAGCCTCCCGGGCTGCCGGACAGGTCGGCGAAGGAGTCGTCACCGACCGAGGTTCCCCGATGTTTGATGGCGTCGTGGAGAATCTCCACGATGGCACGGTGGAGCCGGCGCTCCTCCTGGGTGGACAGGCGACTCGCGATCCGCTCGCCTTTGAGCCCGGCTTCCCAGAGGATCTCGTCGGAGTACACCGGACCGACCCCGACCAGCTTCGTGGGGTCGGTGAGCAGCACCTTCAGTTTCACGTCGTTGCTTCGCAACAGATCGGCGACCGTGATCCAGCTCATCGGCGTCGCCACCGGGTCGATGCCAGTCTGTGCCAGCTCGGGGAAGTACTCGGTGAGCTCCTCTGCGGGCACGATCGCCATCTGCAGATCACCGTCGCCCGGATCCACGACACGTAGTTGGGCCCCGTGGGTGAACGTGAGCGTCGCGTGCGTATGGGCCTCGGCCGTCTCTTTTGCGGAGGCCTTGCGGACGTGACCCCCTTCGGAGATGTCCAGGACGAACAGGTGATCGTTGTCCAGCTTGAACAGGATCAGGTTGCCTCGCCGACGCACGGCACTGATCTTCGCGCCTTCGAGGCGACTGACGACCTGTTTGCGGTTCTTGTGCCGCGACAGGCACTTCATCCCGGAGAATTCCACGGATTTGATCTTCTTCCCGGCCACTTCGCGCTCCAGGTCGTGCCGGATGGTCTCGATCTCGGGTAATTCAACCACTTTTCACCTCATTGGCTCGGCTCTGTGCGGATCGACTCGGTTCCGGCGCGGTCGGATCGTCCTCGGTCGGAGAATCAAGCCGATCGAGGGCGCGTGCGGCGGCCGCCTGCTCGGCCTGTTTCTTGGAACGGCCCGAGCCGGTCGCGAGCGTCCGACCGTGCAGGTGCACCTCGACCGCGAAGTTCTTGGCGTGCTCGGGCCCGGACTCGGACCAGGTGTAGGTGGGGATGTCGCCGCCGCCGCGCGCGCAGTATTCCTGTAGGCGGGACTTGAAATCACCCACCGCGGCATCGGGGTGCTCGGAGATGTTCGCGTCGAGCCCGTCCAGATGCCGACCGAGTGCGGCTCCGATCACGTCGCTCGCTGCGTCCATGCCACCGTCCAGGTACACGGCGCCGATGATCGCCTCGACGGCGTCGGCCAGGATGGACGGCTTCGCCCGGCCGCCGGTGAGTTCCTCACCCTTCCCCAGGCGCAGATACCCCCCCAGGTCCCAGTCGACCGCGATCTGGTACAGGGTGCCGGCGCGGACCAGCGACGAACGGGCCCGCGAGAGCCACCCTTCGCTCCGGTCGGGGTGACGGCGGATGAGCTGATCGGTGACGACCATTCCCAACACCGCGTCGCCGAGGAACTCGAGGCGTTCGTTCGAGGATTCGCCGGGGTTTTCCGCGCACCACGAGCGGTGCGCGAGCGCGCGCTCCAACAGTCCGGGATTCGCAAAGTTGAAACCCAGCCGTTCGGTGAGCTCGATTGGCGGATCGGCGCTGATCAGGACCCCAGGTGTGTGTGCACGTAGTCGACCGCATCCCGTACGGTCTTGAGATCCTCGAGATCCTCGTCGTCGATCCGGAATCCCTCGGCCCGGTCCGAGACCTCCTCTTCGATGGCCTCGACGAGCTCGATGAGTGCGAGTGAATCGGCATCGAGATCGTCTGCGAACGAGTCACCTTCGCCGATCGATGCTGCGTCGATCTCCAGGATGTCGGCGAGGCGGTCACGGACGAGGTCCAGAATTTCGGCTCGGGTCATCGTCTCGGTGGTGTCGGCCGACACGTGGTGCTCCTCGGATCGGAATGGAACGGCAGGCTGATTCGCTCGACCATACTAGCGGGTGCCAACTTTGTGCGCTTGTGAACGGTTGCTCACGTCAGGACCGACCCGGCCACGGCGTCCTCGAGCCCGGAGGCCGCGGCCTCCGCGGCAACCGCCAGCGCATTCACGATCGCCGTGGCCGACGACGACCCGTGGCTGATCACGCACACGCCTCTGACGCCGAGCAACATCGCGCCACCGGTGGCGTCGGGGTCGAGCCGGCGGTACAGCGGCGCGAGGGCGCCCATGAGGTCGTCGGCGGCCCGGCGCGTCGTGTCATCGGTGTCGAACGCGGCCAGTATCGCCCCGACCAGCGTCTTCATGCCGCCTTCGAGGGTCTTGAGTGCCACATTGCCGGTGAAACCGTCGGTCACCACCACATCGGCGACGTCGCCCATCAGATCGCGTCCTTCGACGTTGCCGACGAACTCCGCGCCGATACGGGAGAGATCGGTGCCGTCGAGGAGCGCGTGGGTCTCCTTGACGAGTGGCGTCCCTTTCGAGGGCTCCTCCCCGATCGACAACAGCGCCACCCGGGGTTTGTCCACGCCGTAGCGACGTCGAGCGAGGACCGCGCCCATCTGCGCGAACTGCACGAGCCATTCCGGGCGGCACTCTGCGTTGGCACCGGCATCGAGGAGCACGGTAGGACTGGCGGATCCCGGCGCGGGGATCGGCGTCGCGATGGCCGGCCTGGAGACCTTTGGCAGGCGGCCCATCCGCAACAGTGCGCTGGCCATGGTGGCGCCGGTGTTGCCTGCGGACACCATCGCGCAGGCCCTCCGGTCACGCACCGCTTCTGCCGCGCGCACCAGCGACGAGTCCTTCATGGTCCGCACGCTCGTTCCCGGTTCCGCGTCCATCGCGATCACCTGGGAAGCCTCCAGGACCTCGAGGTCTCCGGTGTCCCCCAGCTCCTCGCGGCGTCCGACCAGCAGGACCGCGATGCCGAGTTCGTCGGCCGCCCGCCTGGCACCCTCGACGATGGCCTCGGGCGCATGGTCTCCGCCCATCGCGTCGAGCGCGACCGGCAGGGTCGGTTCAGTCGACGTCAACGGCCTGACGCCCGCCGTACCAGCCGCAGTTGGAACAGACCACGTGGGGGGTCTTGGCCGAACCACAGCGAGGGCACACGCTTCGGGCCGGGGCGTCGAGTCGCCACGCAGACGCCCGA
>CAZEAV010000049.1:0-10398 GCA_964510215.1 uncultured Iamiaceae bacterium | reverse complement strand
ACAGCGCGCCCGCCAGCGTGATCGCCGGCAGCGCGAACACGATCATGAACGACATCGTGAGGATGCCCCAGCAGAACAGCGGGAGCCGATTGAGCGACATGCCCGGGGCACGCATCCGCAGCATCGTGACGATGAAGTTGATGCCCCCGATCGTGGTGGACACCCCGAGTAGCGTCACGCCGATTGCCCAGAAGTCCAGCCCCATGCCCGACGCGTATTCCGACGAGGACAGCGGGGTGTAGGAGAACCATCCCGACGCCGGGATCTGCTGCACGACGAACGATCCGTACATCAGGATGCCTGCGCACACGTAGATCCAGTAGCTGAGTGCGTTCATCCGTGGATACGCCATGTCGCGGGCACCGCACTGCAGCGGCATCACGTAGTTGCCGAACCCGGCGAAGATCGGTGTGTTGAACAGGAAGATCATGGTGGTGCCGTGCATCGTCATGATCTCGTTGTAGGTTTTCGCCGCGAGCAGCGACTGTTCCGGACCGGCGAGCTGCAGGCGCATGAACATCGCCTCGACGCCGCCGATGCACAGGAACACCACCGCGGTGACCAGGTAGCGGGTGCCGATCCGCTTGTGGTCCACGGTGGTCAGGAACCCGGGGATGCCGGGGGCGTCCTCCCAGGCGTCGTGCAGCTCGGGGTGTTCGGCGACGAGCAGCCCGTCGTCGGGCTCGATGAGCACCTTCGTGGCGGTTTCGGTGCTCATTTGAGTTGCCGGAGATAGGCGATGAGCTGGTCGGCCTGGTCCTCGGGGAGCGCCAGGTCGGGCATCTTGGAACCGGGTTTGATGCTCTGGGCATCCAGCACCCAGTTGCGCAGGTGGGCCGGGTCGTTCGGCAGGGTCAACGCGGCGATGGTCCGCCGTCCGGCGAGATGGGTCAGATCCGGTCCGACCGTCGCGGTCGCGGCCGTGCCCCGTATGGTGTGGCACCCCGCGCAACTCTGGTTCTCGAAGACCGTCATCCCACGCCGCGCGGCGACGGTTCGAGGTGGCTCGGCATTCTGTGCCTGATGGGCGAGCCACCGGCGGAACGTCGCCTCCGGCTGGGCGATGACCTCGAAGGCCATGTTGGCGTGCTGGACGCCGCAGAGCTCCGCGCACTGGCCGCGATAGGTGCCGGGGTCATCCGCGCGCAAGGTGAGGTGGTTGACCTTGCCTGGAATCATGTCGACCTTCCCGGCCAGGGATGGGACCCAGAAGCTGTGGATCACGTCGTCGCTCTTCAGCGTCAGGCGGATCCGACGGTGGACCGGCACGTGGATCTCGTTCGCGGTCACCGCCCTGGTGCCGTCGTAGCGGACCTCCCACCAGTACTGGTGACCGACCACGGTGATGTCCACGTCGCCGGGCCCGGCGCCCGGGTCGGTGGCCAACGCCCACACGGTCAGGCCCGACAACGTGGACAGCACGACCGCGGGCAGGATGATCCCACCTCCGACGATGAGGCGCCGCCACCACCGGGGGTGCTCCTCGCCGGAGCCGCGTTTGAACAGTCCGACGGCCAGCAGGACGAACACGACCAGGGTGATCAGCCCGGCCAGGGAGAACATGAACCAGGCCAGGTCCGCGGTGCGGTCGGCTTCGGGGCCGTGCGGACCGACGATCGAATGGTTCCCGCCACACGCGGTGAGGGTCAGGCCGAGGCCGACGACACCGAGACCGAACGCGATCCAGTGGCGCGCTGTCTCCCGGGTTCTCCCCCCCGGGTGGCGGGGGACCGGTCCGTGTCCAGGTAGACCACCCATGCGCAGGGTGTCTTCCCATCCCCGATCTCGCCAAACGACCTTTCCGACGCTCCGTGCGCAGCGTCGTCCGCCGGCACACCTGAGCGCACGGCCCACGTTTCGCATCTGCGACCGCGGGGAGTTTCGGCGGTACCGAACATCGATCCCCGAGGAGGTCATCATGGAACTACCGCGAAGCCGGGGTGCCGTCTCCGGTTCACTTCTCATCATCCTGGGCATCTGGGTGGCGATCGTGCCCTTTGTCGGACCGCTCTTCGACTACACGATCGGACCCACTTCGGCCTGGGAGTGGACGCTCGGCAGGCTGTGGCTGAACGTGCTACCCGGGGCGGTCGCGATCCTCGCGGGTCTCGTCGTCACCGGCGCCGCCCGCCAGGTCAGTATCGGAACCGCCGGTTGGGCCGCCGCGATCGCCGGCGGCTGGATCGTCGTCGGTCCCCAGGTGAGCCGCGTCTGGAACGACGGGTTCGTCCAATCCGGTGCGGCCGGCGGCGACACGAACATGCAGGTGCTCGAGGTACTCGGCTACTCATTGCTCGTCGGCAGTGTCATCGCCGCACTCGGGGCGTTCGCCCTGGGACGCGCCTCGATCGGCGGTGCGGACGAGGTGCGCCGCGCATCGGAGGCACCTCGTCCGGCCTCCCCGCCACCCACTCGGGTGACGCCCACGTCGCCCACCACGCCGGCACACCACTTCTGAGCTCCCCCTCGGCGAGCGCGGTCCACTCCGATGCCGACGCACACGGACTCCACGGTCCGAAAACTGCGCACCGGGGTGTACCGCGTGCCCACCGACGCCCCCGAAGCCGACGGTACCCTGCACTGGGACGCCACGACCATGGTGACCGTGCAGGTGTTCGCCGGTGATGCCATGGGCCTCGGCTGGACTTTTGCACCGCGCGCCGCGGCGACGGTGATCGACGACACGCTCGCACCGGTCGTGACCGGGAGGGATGTGCACTCGATCAGTTGCCTGTACGAGGACATGAGCCGGGCGGTGCGCAACCAGGGTCGGACCGGTATCGCCGCATGCGCGATCTCGGCGGTGGACGTCGCACTGTGGGATCTCGCCGCACGCCTCCATGGCGAGCCGCTGTCGGGCCTTCTGGGTCGCTGTCATGACGCCGCACCCATCTACGGCAGCGGGGGGTTCACCAGCTACGACGCCGACCAGCTCGACGCGCAGCTCGTCCATTGGGTGGACGACCTGTCGATTCCGAGAGTGAAGATCAAGATCGGCGAGGCGTGGGGAACACGCGAGGAGCGGGACCTGGAGCGGATCCGACAAGCCCGCGCCCGCATCGGAGAGACGCCCGAGCTGTATGTCGACGCGAACGGTGCCTACGGCGTCGCCCAGGCGATCCGCGTGTTGCACCGAGCCCGCGACGCACGCATCACCTGGTACGAGGAACCGGTGTCCTCCGACGATCTGGAAGGCCTGGCCGCGGTCCGTGCGGGGGTCGACGCAGACGTCGCCGCCGGCGAATACGGGTGGGACATCTGGACGCTGCGCCGGCTGTGTTCCAGTGGTGCCGTCGACTGCCTCCAGGTCGACGCAACCCGCTGCGGTGGCGTGACCGGCTGGTTGCGGGCGGCCACCGTGGCGGCCGCACACGGTCTGGAGGTGTCCGCGCACTGCGCCCCGCAGTTGCACGCCCACCTGGCCGTGGCCACGACCAACCTCCGCCACGTCGAATATTTCCACGACCACGTGCGAATCGTCGGATTGTGTTTCGACGGCGCCCTCGACCCGGCCGGTGGGACGTTGTGGCCGCACCCTGACACACCGGGACACGGCATGAGCCTTCGTCGTGACGACGCGGACGCCTTCCGGGTCGCCTGAGCGACGAGGCGACCTCGCCCGCGACGGCGCCGGTTTGGCGCCTCCACGTCGGGGAAGTCTCCTGGTTCACGACGAAAGGAACCGCCATGTCGAACGCGGACGAAATCAAGGGTCGGGCCAAAGAAGCTGCCGGCGACCTCACCGACGACGACGAGCTGCAGCGTGAAGGCAAGACCGATCGCCTAGCGGGCAAAGCGAAGGAGGCCATGGATGCGGCACACGAGAAAGCCGATCAGGCCATCGATTCGCTGACCGAACGCCTGAAGAAGGAATAGTGCGCAATCGCTGATCCCTGTCGCTCGGTCGGTGGCCCTCCCCTGGCCGCCGGCCCGACGGCAGACCGTGGTGGGTCCATCGGTTGTCGGTGCGGACACTGCCGTCTGCGCCGGCAACCGCTCGGTCGTCCTCGGAGACCCTCAACGACACGAAGAGCGCGCACGCGCCGGGAACCGGCCCCCGAATCAGACGAGCTCGGTGGTGCGGCTCGCCAGCCGCCGCGTCACCGAGGCCACCAGTCTGGACACCTGCATCTGGGAGACGCCCAGATCCGCCGCGATCTGGCTCTGGGTCCGTTCCTCGAAGAAGTAGGACCGGACGAGTTCACGGTCGGACTCGTCGAGTTCGTCCAGGGCGCGACGAAGGTCGATCACATCCATCTGCCGATCGAACGCGGGGTCCTCGGTGCCCAGCGTGTCACGTTGCGGCCCCTCGGAGTCGTCGCCGTACACCGGCAGCGCACTCAGCGAGCGGGCGTGGGTCGCGTCCTGGGCTTCGATCACACTCTCGGCGTCCACCCCGATCCATGCGGCGATCTCGTCGACGGTCGGCGTGCGCTGCAGCGACACGGTCAGCGCGTCGGTCGCGTCGCGGATCGGCGCGGCCAACTCGTGCACCCGACGGGGGACCCGCATCAACCACCCGAAGTCCCGGAAGTGACGCTTGAGCGCACCGGTGATCGTCAACGAGGCGAATCCCAGAAAAGGACAGCCGCGCTCGGGGTCGAAACGATCCAGTGAGCGCAGCAAGGCTTCGAACGCGACCTGGCGCAGATCATCCAGCGGTTCGCCCTCCCGGTGCATCCGTCTCGCCAGCGACAGGGCGTAACCCCGGTATTCCTCCACGAGGAGACGGCGAAGCTCACCGTCCGGCCGCGTCGCATAACACACATGGAGCAGCCACACGTCCGGGTCGACGCCCGGGCCGTCGCCCCGAACCGGCAGCGTCCGCTCCGCCAGACGCCGTTCCTCGTCGGAGGCGGCGATTCCTCGAGCGATACTGCGTTTCCTGGGAGCCATGAGGTCCTCCTGAAATGGAGCGTATCATCGTTCCTTCCCGCACGCCGGGGGCCGAAACAACTCTCCGCCCGGACACCGGGAGATCGAGGGCGCGCGTGCCGGTTTGGCGGATCCGGAAACGGGGAAGGTCTCCCACCGTGGGAGGAATCGTTTCCAAGGAGCCGCCCGATGTCCGATCTACCTTCCGACCCCCGCTCCCGAGCGGCCTCACAGGACGACGCCGTTTCCGTGATCGACGAACTCGTGGCCGCGGGCTACGCGACCGCACTCCGGCCGGGAGAACCTCCCGGGTCGCTGCGATGTACCTCGTGTGCGAGCGTGTCGTCGATGTCCCAGTTCGACGACGTCTGGGCGACACGGCTGGAAGGTGCATCGGACCCCGACGACATGGTGCTGGTGGTCGCCGGTCGCTGCCCGGTGTGCGGAGACGGCGGCAACATCGTCCTCGGATTCGGACCTGCCTCCTCGGCCGAGGACGCGGCGATCGTCGCAGCACTCCCCTCCCACTCGATGCATCGTCACATGACGCCGAAGTGAACCCCGCGGGTTCAGCGGCTCTGTGCCTGGGAGCCGTCCAGCGACCGGGTGAAGGACACGCGGTGGTTCGCCGGGTCCAACTCATAGGAGTCGACGAAGAGACCCAACATGGCCTCGGACTGCTCGGCGGCCTCGGGGTTCCGGTCGGGAGGTTGCGCGAACGAGCCCCGGACCACGGCGGTCACTGCGGTCGGCCCGGTTTCCAGGCTGAGGTTCAGCCATCCCGGCGAGTCACCGTCACCCAGGACGAGCGCGCTCGCCTCGTCGACCGCGGAACGCACGTCCTCGATGACGGTGGTGCCGAAATCGTGCAGCGACAGGGTGCCGGCGACCACCAGGCGCAGGACACGGACCTGGCGCAACTGTGCGGGTACGGTCAGATCGGTCCGTTCCCGGCCGTCAGCGCCGTCGATCATCGCATGGATTCTACGGATCGGGCGCATCGATGCGTGGCATGGGGTCCACCGTCCGCAGGGCCGGACGGATGAATGCGCAGCGAGGGCGTCGGGTCGAGAGCACGGTCACGAGCGGGGACTTCCCCTCGTGATCGAGGCTCAACCATTCGCCCACCCGGCCGATGTCCGCCGACCCACATCGGTTTCGGACACCCCGGGACCTCAGGGTGGCGACGGTCGAGCCGATCAGTACCATGGGCAGCAATCGGGCGAAAGCAGTTGAGCAATGGGGAGACAAGGGCCAGTTGCGGTACGGACCGGGCAGGGGGCCGCGGGCTTTTCCCACGACCTGCTCGAACACCACGGCTGGGCCGATGGCGTCTCCAAGGTGGGCGCACTCGTCGAGGACGCCTGGCGGACCCGTACGCCGGTCCTCGTTGCTGGACCTGCATCCTGGCTCGACGACGTGCGAGGCACCGGGCTATCGGACCCCGACCGGCGAGATGCCCAGGTGCATCTGGTTTCGCTCGAAGGCCCGCTCCGCAATCCGGCGCTGCTCGCCCAGGAACTCGTCGATTTCGTCGACGCGTTCGGTGACGGAGTGACGCCGGTGGGGATCACCGACACCCTCTGCGGGCGGACGGTCGATGACCAGCTCATCGAATGCAAGCTTCACGATGCTCTCCTGGACGAGCTGTTCGGACCGCAGCGGCCCTTCACGTTGACCTGTCCGATCGACGTCGACGCGATCCCCGCCGAAGTCGTCGCCAGAGCGAGGCGCCTGCACGCCGGGGAGACCGTCGCCGTCGCCGAGGAACTCCGGGAGTTGCCGCTCGCCGAGCCCACCGGTGTCGTCGCCGTGCGATCGTTCGATTCGGCATCGAGCCGCGACACCCGCCGTTGGGTCCGCGACCAAGGCAGCGAGTTCGGCCTGCGCGTCACCGCCGTCGACTCGCTCGAAATCGTCGCCGGGGAGTTGATCGCCAACAGCCTGGTCCACGGCGGCGGCTCGGGAACCATCCGCCTCTGGACGGGACCGGACGCATTGGTGTGTGAAGTCCGCGACCAGGGATCCTTCGATCTGCCTTTCGTCGAGCGGCGACCCGACCCGCTGCAGCTCGGCGGCAGAGGGCTTTGGATCGTCAACCGGATCAGCCAGCTCGTACAGGTACGGAACACCGCACGTGGCGCGATCGTGCGCGCGCATCTCGCCCGGGACGTCGCTGCCGAAAGGCCCGGTCGACCAGAAAGACGGGGACCCGGCCCGGGGTGACGTGAGGTGTGAGCGATGACCGGAACGGAGTCCTAGACTGCCCGGCGCACGGCAATTGATTCGCCCGAACAATTGCACTCGAACGGAAACCCATTCATGACCGAGAAGTCAGACTTCAGCGTCGCCGTCACCGAGGACCGGGAAGCTCCGGTCGTGGTCATCACCGGAGAACTGGACATGTCCCAGGGGGACGAGGCCTGGGCCGTGATCAAGCCGTTGGTGCGCTCGGCACGGACCGGGCTCACCGTCGACCTGGCCGGCGTCACGTTCATCGACTCGCGTGGGCTGAACGTGCTGGTCCGGGCACTCCAGGAACTGGACGGCGTGCCGCTCACCATCCGATCCGCGCCCCAGCGGATCGTCCGGCTGCTCGAAGTCAGTGGCCTCGCCGAGCTGGTGGTTCTCACCTGATCAGCCGGGAGCGGCCATGACATTCGACAATCGTCCCCCCGGGCTTGATGGCCCTGCAGCTCAGGGCAGTCTCGCGTCGGAGTTCCGACAGCAGCAGGACATCGCGAACACGCTCCAGAGCGCGCTCCTCCCCGACGCGCTCCCGGAGATCCCCGGTCTGGAGCTGGCGGCCGTCTACTGGGCCTCCGGTCGGGCAAACGAGGTCGGCGGCGACTTCTACGACGTGTTCAGCCCCGAAGCCGACCGTTGGATGCTCGTGGTCGGTGATGTCTGTGGTTCCGGGCCGGGCGCCGCGTCGGTCACCTCGCTCGCCCGGCACAGCATCCGCATGAGCGGATGGCACGGTGATACACCGGCATCGGTCCTCGCCTGGCTGAACCATGCCCTGGAGGCCGAGGACGAACCATCGACCTGCACCGCTGCCATCGTCGCTGTCCGGCCAATGGGCGACGGCGATTTCGCGCTCCGGTGCGCGCTCGGTGGCCACCCCCGTCCGCTGCTCTGTCGAGCCTCTGGTGAGATCGAGTCTTTCGGCAACTACGGCACGCTGCTCGGCGCGGTCACCGAGGTTCATGTCGAACCGGCCGATGCCACGCTCCGACGCGGCGATGCGCTCGTGCTCTACACCGACGGCATCACCGACGCCCCGCCACCCGATGATCTCGACGAGGCCGAGCTGAGCGGGATCGTGGCGAGCTGTTGGGCCGATCGTCCCGACAGCCAGGTCTTCACGGATCGCATCATCGACACGGTGTTCCGGGACCGTCCCGTCGAAGTGCCCGAGGACGATGTGGTCATTCTCGTGGTCGAGGCGACCTGACCAGACTCGCTCAGCTGTTGCGGAGCGCGGTGATGAGTTCGGATTTGTTCATCTTGGAACGACCCCGGATGCCGACCTTGCGCGCCTGGGCCAACAGGTCGTCCTTGGTCCGTTGCTCGTAGGAGCCGCGTCGACCACCACGGCGACCGACGCGGCTCTTTCCCTCACCGGCGGAAGCATTCGCGACCCGGGCGGCCTTGGACTTGGATGCGCCCTGGCGACGGACCGCTTCGTACTGCTCGGGATTCTTGACCGAGGGACCGGGAGATCGTGTCGGCATCGGGTGCTCCTTTCGACGATGACCCGGGACTTCCCGGCGGTCGGCGCCCGAAACCCACCCCCCGTGGCGCGCCGGTTTTCTCATACCGGGCCGAGCCCGACGCAGGGCCCGGGACCGTCCGGTCAGACGATGCCGAGTACCTCGGGCAGCTCGGCGAGGTCGGCGATGACGTGGTCGCCCTCGATCACCGGCGCGTCAGGCGGGTTGGGGTCGTCGTGCACACACGTGTAGCGGACCGCGGTCATGCCCATGGTCTTGGCACCCAGGATGTCGGTACGGCGCAGGTCGCCGACGTGCGCCGCTCGCTGTGGCGCGATGCCGCCGAGGCCGTCGAGCGCGTGCCGGAAGATCTTCGCGTCGGGCTTGTACACGCCGACCTCGTCGGAGAACGACCAGTGATCGAAGTACCCCAGCACATCCTGGGTGTCCAGATGCCGCCGGAGTATCGGCGACGGGGTCAACCCCACGTCACACACGATGCCGATCTTCACGCCGGCGTCCCGCAGGACCGTGAGGGTCGCGGCGAGGTTGGGGTTCAGCGGCGGGTACTGTTCGGGCGGCGGGTCGATGATCGCGTCCAGCAACGCCCGGGCAAGCACCGGTTCGGCATCCACCCCCAACTCGGCGAGCACGACCTGCACGACCTCGGCGGCGCCGAAGGGGATGTTCAGGTTCCAGTGCTTCACGTAGTCGTACCAACCGACATCCCAGGCCGCTTCGAGCACCTCGATGGCTATCGGGCGACCGGCAGCCGCGAGCAGCCCGTGCCAGGTGTCGATCCGCTCGTCGCGTCGGTTCGTCTCCCCGTTGACCAGCGTGTTCCAGAAGTCGAACGTGACCGCCTCGATCGCCATCGGGTTCAGCGGCACACGCCGTCGACACGCGCGGCCTCCGCCACCGCCGCGGCGACCCGCTCGCTCACCGAGGTGTCGAACACCGACGGCACGATCCATTCTGCATCGAGTGAATCGGCCGGCACCGACGACGCGATGGCGGTGGCGGCCGCGAGCTTCATCCCTTCGGTGATCCGGGTCGCCCCCGCGTCCAGTGCGCCACGGAAGATTCCCGGAAAAGCCAGCACGTTGTTGATCTGGTTCGGGAAGTCCGAACGCCCGGTGGCGAGCACCGCGCAGGAGCCGTCGGCTTCCTCGGGGCGGATCTCGGGTTCGGGGTTCGCCAGCGCGAACACGATCGGGTCATCGGCCATGGTCGCCAGGTCGTCCGCGGTGACCACCCCGGGGCCGGACACGCCCACCAGCACGTCCGCACCTTTGAGCACATCGCCCAGCGAACCGGTGATCTGTTCGGGATTGGTCAGCTCGGCGAGCCGTTGCTTGGACTCGTTCAGGTCGCTGCGGTTGCGGTGGATGGCGCCTTGGCGGTCCGTCCCGATCACCACCGGCACGCCGGCCTCGGTCAGGATCTTGGCGATCGCCACACCGGCCGCGCCCGCGCCCGCGATCACGATGCGCAGATCGGTCATCTTCTTGTCGACGATCTTCAGTGCGTTCTCGAGCGCGGCGGCCACGACCACGGCGGTTCCGTGCTGGTCGTCGTGGAACACCGGGATGTCCAGCGCCGCCTGCAGCCGTTCCTCCACCGCGAAACACTGCGGCGCCGCGATGTCCTCGAGATTGATGCCGCCGAACACCGGCGCGATCCGGCGGACGGTCTCCACGATCTCGTCCACCCGGTCCGCCGAGGAGGTCCCCTCGGGTATGTCCACGCAGATCGGGAACGCGTCGACACCGGCGAAGTTCTTGAACAGCAGCGCCTTGCCTTCCAT
>CAZEAV010000048.1:0-10433 GCA_964510215.1 uncultured Iamiaceae bacterium | reverse complement strand
GATGTGGAGTTACGACGCGATCTACCGACTCTGGCGCACCCGGCCCGACCTGATGGCGAAAGCGAGCGGAACCAACACCGCGATGGCGCGTCGCGGCCTGCTGCGCGCGGTGGGGCGACACCGGCCGATCGCGGTGCTGTCCACCTACAACCTGGCGTCACAGGTGCTCGGTGAACTCGCCTCATCCGGCGAGCTGTCGGTGCCCTTCTTCACGTTCCTCACCGATTTCCGCGTCCATCCCTAATGGATCCACGACGCGACGTCGGGCTATTTCACCGTGCACGAACGCACCGCCGAGGCTGTGCGGGCGCAAACCGGCGCTCCGGTGGTCGCAACGGGCCCGTTCGTCGCGCCGTCGTTCCGACCGGATCCGGCCCGGCGGGCGACCGTGCGCGAATCGCTGGGGATCCAGCGCGACGAGGTCGTGGCCCTGGTCGTCGCCGGCGCCTGGGGAGTCGGCGAACTGGCCGCGACCGTGCGTGACCTCGACCACATCGGCGGCACCACCCCGGTCGTGGTGTGCGGCGACAACGCACGCCTGGTGGGGCGTCTCCGTAGCCGGGCGCGCCACCCCGAGCACGTACTGGGTTTCGTCGGCACCATGCCAGATCTCATGGACGCCGCGGATGTGCTGGTGGAGAATGCCGGCGGGCTGACCGCCATGGAAGCGTTCGCCTCACAGCTTCCGGTGATCACGTACCGGCCCATCGCGGCACACGGAACCGACAATGCGCGTGCCATGAGTGCGGCCGGGGTGACCCGTTTCGCGCACGACCGAAACGAGCTGGCCGTGCTCCTGTCCGCCGTGGCGCTGGACGGACCGCTCCGGCGCTCCCTCGTCGATGCGGGTCGCCACGTCATCGAACCGGACGCGGCCGACGTGCTCCTGGCCACCATGGACCCGACCCGATCGGTCGAGGCGTCCCGGGACCTTCGACACATCGGCGCACGATGAAGACCTGGCCGCTGGCGGTCGCGGCGGGTGCCGGCCTCTTCGCCCACGTCGCCCCGGCAGCCACGTGGCTCGATCGGCCCACGACGACCCTGCTGCCGCGCCTCAAAGGTGTCGGCCGCCCCGACCACGTGGCCATCACCTTCGACGACGGCCCCGACCCGAAATCCACACCCCGCTTCCTCGACGAACTCGACCGGCTGGGTTGGACCGCCACGTTCTTCTTGCTCGGCGAGATGGCGCGGGCCGCACCGGACCTGGTCGTCGAGATCGCCGGGCGTGGCCACGAGATCGCGTTGCACGGTGACCGCCATCGCAGCCATCTGCTGATGACGCCCGCAGCAGTGCGGCGCGACCTGAACCGCGGCGTCGCGACGTTGTCGGAGCTGACCGGCCGCCCGCCGACGTGGTTCCGGGTGCCCTACGGGGAGCTGGCACTCGCCTCGGTGATCGAGGCACGCCGCCTCGGACTGCAACCCATTCTGTGGAGTGCGTGGGGCAGTGACTGGCGTGAAGGCGCCACGGGAGCAAGCGTCGCCGAAACCGTGATGGCGGGTTTCAGACCGGGCAGCACGATCCTGCTCCACGACTCGGATTGCACGTCGACGCCCGGTTCCTGGCGGGCAACGCTGGCCGCGTTACCGATTCTCGCCGAGCGGCTCGCCCCGTTCGGTTCGGTCGGACCACTGCGTGACCACTTCCGCAACGACACCAAGCCGCCGGCCATCGAAGAACCCGGGTTGCTGGCGGCCTGAGCCCCACCGGACACTCCGGTGAGGTCGACCCATCCCGTCTCAATCGGTGAAGGTCGGCTGCGCGGTCACCGGCGTCGCGGCAAGGCTCGTCGCCCTCCGGTGGTCGGCGCCTCCCGGCGTGCCGGATGAGGCGGGCATCGAGGTGGTCGAAGTCGGCACCGTCGTCGTCGACGTAGTCGACGTGGTCGATGTGGTCGAGCCAGGAACCGTCGTGGTCGTCGTCGTCGTCGTGGTGGGCGAAACGGGATTCGCCTCGTGCGTCGGCAGGGACACCGTGACATCGGAGACGTTCACCGTGAACGGCACCGGCGACGCTCCCAGATACGGCGCATCCTGACCGAGCAGCTCCACCTTGGGCACGTGGCCGGCCGCGAAATGCCACCCGTTCGCCTCGAGGGGAATGGTGACGACTCCATCCGGCGCGTCCGGGTCGATCCGGTACACCCCGCGGCTGACGAGCACCTCGGTACCGGTCGACGGGTCGACGTCGAACAGGCGCGCGGCCAGGAACGCGTTGGCGCCGGTGGTGTCGATGTGCGCGGTTATCGACGGTGCGCCGAGCAGGGTGTAGCCCGCTCCGGCCACGGTCGGCAACCGGTAGGTGGCGACGCCCGCGCCCTGGTCGGTGGCCGGCACCGTCGTGCAGGCCAGGCCACCGAGCACCGGGTCGAGCGACTTGGCCACTGCGGTGTCGGTGTCCCCGGCCGCGGAGGAGACCATCTGTGCCGGCGCGGAACTGAAGGTGACCGTACCCGGGTGCAGCGCGGTCCAGTCGGCCGCCTGGTACGGGCCACCCGAGGGGGCGTCTGCGGGGCAGGTCTGGGTGAGAGCGGTGACGCCGCCGACCGGTGCCGCGCCGACCCCTTGGAGGTGATGATCGAAGAAATCGGTGATCCGCGTGAACGAAAGGGCGCCGTCGGCCGGCTTGTTCTGGGCTCGCTGGTGCCCACCGTCGAAGAAGAACATGCCGATCTGGGCATCGGGATAGCGCGAACGCTCCAGGCTCACATACCGCAACGTCTCATCCGTCGGAAACACCTCGTCGGTGAAACCCTGGACGAACAGCATCGGCGGCGGCTGCTGCGGGGTGACGCCGAAGGTTCCGGCGAGCATCTGATACGCGGAGTGGTAACGGGCGATCAGCTGGGCGATGGACTCGATCCCGGGCGTTGTCGACGGGTTCCCGGTGGCCAGCGCCTGATACCAGGCGGTGACGTCCGCTTCGGGGTCCGAGCCGGTCGGCGCGTAGTAGCCGGACGCCTGACCGACCAGGTACAGCCCGGTGTCGATCGACTGCTTCCACACCCCGAGCGGTGACAGGTCGTCCGCGGCCGGGGTCACCCGGTCGTCGAACGTGCGTCCGTTGGGAAGCAGCGCCGTGACCAGGTCACTCCACGCGTACAGCGGAACGGCCGCCGCGATGTGGAGCGGAACGCCGTCGGGGCTGCGCCACGGGGCCAGTGATCCGTCGGGTTGCATCACCCGGTCGTTCAGCGTCGCCAGCTCCAGGGTCGCGCCACCGCCGTAGGACTCACCGATCGCACCGATCCGCGCCGGATCGGCCAGCCCTTCGTCCACCAGCAGGCCGACGACGTACTGGATGTCACGGATTTCGTACCGGGCATCGTCGAGGCGGATGTAGCCATGCGCGCAGGCCGTCGGTGCGACGGCCCGCGAAGCGGCCGTGCCGCAGGAGTCGCCCCAACCCCGGGCCGTGAGCTGGACGACGACGTAGCCCTTGTCCGCCCAGCCTTCAGCGGTCGGGCCCCCGTACTGGGCATCGGTCGCGCCACTCGGCGGCGCTCCCCACCCATGACTCTGCACGATGAGGGGATAAGGGCTGCCGGCCCCCGAGGTCGCCCCGGACGGAAGCGTCACGTAGACGTCCAGGGGCGTGCCGTCGAAGCTCTTCAGCCGCAGGTCCTCACCACCGGGCCCGGTCGATGAACCATGGCACACCTGCACACCGTCGGACTGCACGTCACAAGGGATCGCGCCGCCGTTCATCGTGTGGCCGGCCAGTACCGTCATCGGGGTGGGCGCGGGCGCCGAACCGGCAGGACCGGACGCGCCGACCACCACCAGCACGGCAACCACGGCCACCGCCCCCACGACCGTGCGAAACGTCGGCATTTTCGGACCCCCGATCCCCACGGCCACGTCCGGGCCGAGCAACGTCGCACGCATCATAAACCGACGGCGCTCAGTGCGGTGGCGCTCCCCCTCCCACGTCGGCGAACTCGGCCATGACCTCGGCGACCGTCGTGGCACCGGTGACCGCTCCGACCGATTTCCCCGCGTACAGCGCGGCCGTGGCGACGTCCCCGGTGAAATCCCGCCCCGGCGGGAGCGGCGACCGCGTCGCCGGGTCGTCGGCGGACGCGTCGACACAGGAGCGGAGCACCCGGTGAGGGGCGTTCGGCCAGGCGAGCGCGAACGTCTCGGTGAGCTCGGTGTCCTCTGCTTCGGCGGCGGCCAGCGCGGCCAGATAGCCAGGATGCACGTCGGCTTCCGCCGTGGCCAACAGGCGGGTACCGATACGGACCGCGTCCGCTCCCGCCGCGAGCAGTTCCGCGGCACGTACTGGGGTGCCGATGCCACCGGTGGCGACCACCGGTGCATCGGTGAGCGGACGAACTGCAGCCAACAGATCGTCCAGCGCCGTCGAACCCCGCACATGGCCGCCGGCCTCGGTGCCCTGCACGACGATCAGATCGCATTCAACGGCCAGTGCCAGGCGCGCTTCGGCGAGCGAGCCGACCTGCCAGGACACCAGCGTGTCGCGTGCGTGGGCACGCCGGATCAGCTCCGCGTCGGGATCGCCGTAGAACCCTTCGACCACAGCCGCGTGGTCCACCGCGGCGTCCCACGCTTCGGGGTCGAGGAACGGCATGAGGAACCCGACGCCGATCACGGCGTCGCCCCCGGCGATCGCGCGCGCCTGATCGATCTGGGATACGAGCTCGTCAGGGGTGACCAGTGTGCCCGAGCACATGCCGAGTCCGCCTTCCCTGCTCACCGCCCCGGCCAGCTCGGGGGTCGAAGCACCGCCCATGACCGCGGCCTGGATCGGCACCCGGCACCCGGTCAGATCCCCGAAGCGTGCCGCTGTCCCCGCACTCCGACCATCCATTGCCCGCACGGTATCCCTTGCAGCCACATAATGTTGACCCTCTGCACATCCGGTCCGTCTTTGAACGCAGTCTGGAATCAGGGTCCCGGTTTTCGGGCGCAACGCGTGAACCGCTCGGAAATCTGCTGCCCCGACTGTGTCCGACCGGCTTCGAACGTTGTCGTGGGCCGCGTCAGGTGCCGAGGTGGTCACGGAGGAGCAGGCGGATCTGTTGCAGGGACACCGGCCCGAGATTCACGCCGGTTTCGTCGACAATGCGAGCGACGGAGACTGCGGCAATCAGGTGAGTCTGGGCACCACCGAACCCGACGATGTCGTCTTCACTCAGCCCACGGGCCGCGATGCGCGAGCTGACCCGGGTGACGAAGCGAGGCGGAAGGGTCGCAGCGACGATCTGGCCGGCAGGCGGGGCCGGCTGGGCAGAGCTGATCGCGGCGATCTTCGACGCGGCGGACGCCATCGGCGATTCCCGGAACCCGCCTCCCGGACGCATTGGACTTCGACCGTACTGTTGCCGGGTTGGCGGACCTTGCCGGCGGTGCCGGGCTCGACGTCGTCGAAGCAGACGAACTCGACTGGACCTGGCGCGTCACGCCCGAGGACTTGTGGGCGGAAATCGCCGGTGGCGTCGCAGCGCCTGGCCAGATCTATCTCGCGCAGAAGCCAGAGGTCCGCGCACGCATCGAGCGGGAGTTCTTCGCACACGCGACCGATGCGTCGTTCGCGTGTGCCGTTCGTGCCGCGTTCGTCGTGGCCACCCGCTGACCGAGGCCGAGCAGCATCGTGGGTGTCACGACGGGCGTCGACAACATCGCCGGTCCGATCGTGATTCACAGGGGTAGCCTGAAGGCCGATGGATCTCACCTCGCTCATCGAGACCAGGCCCGGAGTACGGAGCGGCAAGCCGTGCTTTGTCGGGACCCGCATTGCCGTGTACGACGTGCTCGGGTACCTCGCGTCAGGGATGGCTGCTGACGAGATCGTCGCTGATTTTCCGGAACTCACGCTCGAGCATGTTCGTGCCGCCATCGAATTCGCGGCTCTTCGAGAACGTCGCCTCGCGACGGCGTGAAGCTCCTGATCGACCAGAATCTCTCCCGACGTCTCATCGAGCCACTCCGAGACACATTTCCCAATAGCGAGCACGTCACGTCATTGGGCCTCGACACGGCAACAGACCATGTCGTGTGGGAGTTCGCGCGCAGCCACGACTTCGTCATCGTCTCGAAGGATTCGGATTTTCGGCAACTCGCCTTCCTACATGGTCCACCGCCCAAGGCCGTGTGGCTTCGTATCGGCAACTCCTCGACCGCGTCCGTCCTGCAGGTGGTACTCGACCACGTCGAGGCACTGTATGAATTTGGCACTACCGAGGACGAGGCGCTCCTCGTCCTACCGTTCCTTCGTCCGCTCTGACGGCGAACGGGCTGCGTGTCAGACGAAGCCGGCCGCGACGAAGGCGTCCTGGTCACCAGGGAATCCCAAATCCGCGACGAGCGCGTGCGACTTCGGATACCCCAATGCGGTCCGGTCCTGCTCGTAGCCGACGAGTGTTCCGAAGAAATCGAACAGCAGTACCTCGCTCATCTGCCGACGCTACCGGCCGCCGGCGGTTCCGCGCGACCCGGACAGAGTCCCGTGGTGTTGTGAAGGTTCTGACGTGATTCTCGGTGTCTTCACGCTTCGACCTCGGCCTGACCGGGGTGAATCTCGCGCGGCCGGTTGAGTTCGTCCATCGAGGCTTCGGAGAGGTAGCGGCTGGTGATGGCCCATTCGTCGTGTTGCTCGGCGAGCACGGCGCCGATGAGGCGACGGCATTCGGGCGTTTCGCCAGTCGCCGACTCGCCAGAGCCGAGGCGCGCAGAACCGGATTCTCCGGCCGTCACTGTTGATTTTGGTGATGCGTCCCTGCCGGGAAACGGGGACGCAGTAGCGACAAAGAGTCCCCTAGCGGTCCCCACCACTCCTGCAAGAAGCATAGAAACCCCTCCTGACCTGGGGTTTTCTGGTGGGCGTACCAGGACTCGAACCTGGGACCTCTGCCGTGTGAAGGCAGCGCTCTAACCATCTGAGCCATACGCCCGGGAGCTTCGACGATAGCGCATGCAGGTCGGCGAAGTACCGTCGGTGACGTGACGGAACCGGGCCCCCTGATCGCCTCGGGGCGCGACGCCGACATCTTCGCCTGCGGTCCCGGCCTGGTATTGCGCCGCGCCCGGACCGGACGGTCACTCGACCGTGAAGCGCAGGTGATGCGGCTCGCCCATGACGCCGGCTATCCGGTTCCCCGGGTGCACGAGATCTCGGACGACGGTACGGACCTGGTCATGGACCGCGTCGACGGGCCGACCCTGCTCGACGACCTCGCCGGCCACCCGTGGCGGGTGCGCCGGTACGCGGATGTGCTCGCGGACTTGTTGGACTCCCTCCACGGGATCGCGGTCGGGCCGGACGTTTCGGTTTCACCCGCGCCCACGGGCGCCGGCCCGACGCTCGTCCACCTCGACCTGCACCCGTTGAACGTCCTGATCTCCCCCACCGGGCCCGTGGTCATCGACTGGGCGAACGCTGCCCTGGGAGAGGCGGCGGTCGATGTCGCCGTCACCTGGATGGTCGTGGCGAGCGCGGCGATCCCCGGCAATCCGGTCGCCAGAGCCCTCGCGCAACTGCTTCAGGACCGATTCGTCGCCCGCCTCATTTCCCATTTCGACCTCGATGTGGTGCGCGCCCACCTGTCTGTGGCGGCCGACTGGAAGATCGCCGATGCGAACCTGAGCGACGACGAACGTGCCCGGATACGCGACCTGGTGCGGGTCAACCCCCGCTGAGGCGGTCTCGAAGGCCCGATGCCCGGTCGATCCGGTGTTCAACCGCGTCGCGGACGATCGCGGGATGGCCGACGACGGTGAGTCGGGTCTGCGCCCGGGTCACCGCGGTGTAGAGCAGTTCGCGGGACAGGATCGGGGATGCGACCTCGGGCAGCGACACCACCACGTCGTCGAATTCGGAGCCTTGGCTCTTGTGGACGGTCATCGCCCACCAGTCCTCGTGCCGGCGCAGCCGCGACGGAGCCAACAATCGGGCCTCGTGCGCCCCTGCCAGCGCCACCTGCACGCCAGTGACGTCGTCGACTCCCGGGACCACCACGCCGGTGTCGCCGTTGAACACTTCGTTCACCGGATCGTTCCGGGTGACGATCACCGGCCGTCCGGGCTTCCATTCCCCTGGGCGAAACCCGAGCGCACTTCCGAACTTTTCGTTCCACCAGTCGAGTCCGAGACGTCCGGCCCGGGTGGCGGTGAGCACCTTCGTCGCCCGGGCGGCGGCCAACGCGTCGCCCACCCGCCCCAGACGGGCCGCGGCGACCATCGGCCGAGTCGCCTCGATCACGGATTCGGTCAACTCGACCATCTGGCGGGTTGACGAGGGATCGACCAATCGCAGCGTCGAGCGGTCGGGATCCGACAGCACGTCGATCGCGCCGTCGCCGTCGCCGCTGCGAATCACATCGGCGAGCACCCCGAGATCGCCGCCGAAACGGTGGGAGCGCCCCAGCCGCACCACCGACCCGTGCAACGGCGACGTCACCTGCTCGGCCGCATCGACGACGTCGCGGAGGACCGAGCCGACCTCGACACTCACGAGCTGATCGGGGTCACCCACGAACACGACGTGTGCATCGGGGTGCAGTGCGCCGACCAGCTTGGTCATCATCGTCAGGTCGATCATCGACGCCTCGTCCACCACCACGAGGTCCTCGCGCAGCGCGCGGGGCGGATCGACGCCGGGGGTTCCGCCCGGTCGCAGGCCCAACAACCGGTGGATGGTCGTGGCGTGCAGGCGCCCGCCGACCGCCTCGGTCAGACGCTCAGCCGCTTTCCCGGTCGGCGCCGCCAACGCCACGCTGCGAGCACGTTGTGGCGCGTCCAGCGCCTCCACCGCGTCGAGCAGCCGACCCACGGTCCAGGTTTTACCGGTACCCGGGCCACCCACCAGGAAGCTGAGCCTCCTTCGCAGCGCCTGTGACACCGCGGCACGCTGCGGCTCGTCGGGTCCGTCGCCCCGGTGTGCGAATACGTCGTCGACCACGGCGGCGATCGCCGCCTCGGCGCCGAAAGCTCCACCCGGTGTGGCCCGATCGAACAGGCGGTTGGTCAAAGTGCGTTCATAGAGCGCGTACCGCGCCAACCACACGCGTCCCCGGGCTGCATCCAGCACCAGAGGCCGGTCCCATGGGCCACCGTCGGGGTCCTCCGAAACCAGGTCGCTGGCTGCCAGCCGGTCGATCCAGTCACCCGTCGGCGCGAGCCGGGGCGCCTCGGCGTCATCGTCGGTTGCCGCCGCGTGGCACAGTGCCGCCGCGTCGGCCAGATCGACGCACGAATGGCCGAGTCGGAGGCCCAGCGCTGCCACGGCCACGGCCTGGACGACCGCGGCTTCGCCGCCTTCGGGCGTCATGCGCGCCACCGCATCCGCCACCGCCACCTCGGCCGCGCCGAACACGCCGCCGTCGACCAGCGGGGCGAGCACGTCGACCGACGCGGGGAGTCGTGGGCGGGGCGGGTTCATGACGGCCCCTTTCGACCGGCGAACAACGCGTCGAGGGCCTCGACGAGGCTCGACGGGACATCCCAGGTCGCGACCCCGGCGGGTTCATCCGCGCTGCGATCGGGATCAGGGGTCATTCCCCGGAGAAACAGATAGGTGACGCCTCCCAGGTCGCGGGCCGGGTCATAGCCCTGGAGCCGCCACCGCAAATAGCGGTGCAGCGCCACCGAGTACAGCAGCGCCTGGAGCGGATAGTCGTGTTCGACCATCGCGTCCACCAACGCCTCCGGGCCGTAGTCGTCGGGCCCGGGCGGTTGGCCGGCGGCGTGCAAGCGGTTCGTCTTGTAGTCCGACACCACGAACTTTTCCGTTCCGCCGACATCGATGCGGGTGACGAGGTCGATCGACCCGGTCAGATGGCCGACCAGATCGAGGTCGAGTCGACCGCGGGCGAGCTCGTCTGCCCACGCCGCGTACGGGTCGTGGGATCCGAGGTGCTCGCGGTCCAGCGAACCGATGGTCGACGGCGTCACCGCCGCGAGTGGCGAGGGCTCCAGGCGCAGATCGAAGGTGCACTCGCTCAACCGATCCTGCAGGCCCACGTCGCACAACCGCCGACCGCCCCACAATGATCCGAGCGGACTCCGCAACGCCCCGACGAGCCCGTCGACGCAGAGCTGTTCCCCGGTGCGGACCGCAGGGCGCGGTCCCAGAGGCTCAACTCGTCGGATCGGAGTCAACGACAACGGGCGTTTGTTCAATTGCCGGGCGAGCGCCGCGCCCACCTCGGTGGATAGTTCTGACGCGGCGAAATCGACCCCTTCGAGCACCGCGTGGATCAGCGTCCCGAATGCCGTGCCCGCGGGCAGCCACGCCAGATCCGAAACGACTGCCGCGCTCGCTTCCGGAGACGACTCGACCCCGACGAGGGGCTCCTCATGATGGGGTTGGCCTTCGTCACCGCCGCTGCCCGCGGGCACGTCACCGTCGGCATCACCCGGACCGGCGCCGGGGCCGGCCGCGTCACGGCGCGCGGTGATCGTCG
>CAZEAV010000047.1:0-10551 GCA_964510215.1 uncultured Iamiaceae bacterium | reverse complement strand
CGGCGTCGGCCGCCAGGGCCGCGGCATCGACGAAATGCTCGACCAGATCGTGGAGGTCGTCGTCGGTGAGTACCGATGTCGCGTCGGCCTCGGCTTTCGCGTCCAGGATCGGATGGCGGTACGCGGTCAGGGGTTCGTGGCGGCCGTGGGGGCGACTCCAGCGACCCGAATGGGTGAGCTGGAGGCCGACGACGAGCCCGTCGGTCGATCCGGTCGCCTCACGGTGGGCATCCACCAGGTGGGTGCGCAGGTCCGAGATTGCGTCGACGGTGTCGGGACCGATGACGAGCTGGTTCGGGTTCGCCCGTGCTTCGGGGACCACGGCCACGGCCTCGCCGCCCCAGATCAACTTGGCGCCGCTGCTCCCGAAGCGTTCCCAGCGGCGACGTACCAACTCGCTCGGCGCTCCCGTGGGTGAGCCGTCCCATCCCTCCATCGGCAGCACGCAGAACCGGTTGCCCACGGTGCGCGTCCCCGCGCCGGCATCGGTGAAGGTGAACGCTCGGCCCAGGGGGTCGTCGCCCGTGTCGGCGGGCCCCTCGGTGGGAATCGCGGCACCGACCGCAGCGCAGTGGTTTCGAAACGCTTCCAGGTCGGCCAGCTTCTTCACCTGCATGATGCGGGTCACGAGAGCTCCTCGAGTCGTGCCGCGAGGCCGGCGAGCACGTCGCGTTCGCCGGACCCGCGCCGTGGGCACCCTTCGGGGACCGCGTCGTGGTCGATCACGCCCCGCAGCGCCAAGAACAGCGCCGCATCGTGCCGGTACGCGGGCACCGGCGCGCGGAAGGCGAAGGTACCGATGGCCTGCAGCGCGTCGTCGAGCTCGTAGAACGCATCGTCGCCGCGCTCCCACAGCGCATCACGTCGGGCGAATGCGTCGGGTGCGAACGTCGCCAAACCCAACAGGTAGTCGCTGCCCCAGCACACCAGGTCGATGGCGAGGTCGTTGCCGGTGAGCACCAGGAAATCGCTCCGGTGCGCGTCCCGCAGGGCGAGGCGATCCCATTCGTCGCGTCGGGACAATGAAGAGTGCTTGGCACCGATGCACTCGGGAATCTCCAGGAGTTCCCGGTAGGCGGCGAGGGGATAGATCCGCCCGTAGTCGACGAACATGTCGCCGAGCTCGAATGCGAAAAACCGGTCGCAGCCCGCCGCGATTTCCCGGTGGGCGTCGACCCATTTGTCGGGATCGAGCGCGTTGAGCCCGTGGGAGGGAAACACCACGGGAATGCCGCCGTGACGCTGGATGGTGTCGATCGACCCCAGGTAGGCGTCCCGGTCGAAGGGGTCTCCGGGGCGGTCGGCCACCCAGGCCCCGGCGAGGAAACCCGAGCCGGTCGACGGCGTCGGGTTCGCCAGCTTCGCCGTGCGCCCGAGCACCTCGATCCGGGTGGCGTCGTCGAGCAGTTGTACGTACCCGGTGTCCATGTTCACCGCGGGTGTCAGGCCCGCGTCCAGGGTCGCGCCCACCAACGCATCGAACGAGTGCCAGTCCACTGTGCCGTCGGGCGCGTGGGGTAACAGGAGCGCCGCGTGACCCTTGATCCGTCGGCGCGGACGGATCCGGTCGACTGCGGTGTGCTCCGTCGCCATCGGGGCAGTCTGGCCCGACCGACGCCTTGTCTGCAAGCGCTTGCACAGGCTGCTAGGTTTTTCGCGTGACCAAGGCCCGGGGCGCTCCGACCCTCCAGGACGTCGCCCGCCGCGCCGGCGTACACCCGGCCACCGTGTCCCGCGCACTGAACCGACCGTCGATGGTGGCGCCCGCGACT
Organism: uncultured Iamiaceae bacterium; assembly: GCA_964510215.1. Taxonomy (GTDB): domain Bacteria; phylum Actinomycetota; class Acidimicrobiia; order Acidimicrobiales; family Iamiaceae; genus JAFDWI01. Next base: position 8,779 of record CAZEAV010000047.1, on the reverse strand, counting down.
CGCGAAGCCGTGGCGGCGGCCGTGGATGCGCTCGGCTTCGTGCCGAACCCGAGCGCACAACGCCTGGCGGGAGGTCGCGCCGAGGCCGTGGGGGTGGTGGTTCCCGACATCACGAACCCGTATTTCGCGACCGTGCTCCAGGCCATCCAGACGGCGGCGTCCGGTGAGCACCTCGCGGTGCTCATCGCGGACTCCGGCGCCGATCCGCAGCGTGAATCCCACATCCTGGAAACCCTGAGCCGATGGGTGGACGGGCTGGTGGTGTGCACGCCAGTCACCGATCTGTCGGCCGCCACCGTGCCGATCGTGCAGGTCAACCGCCAGGCGCAGGGGGTACCCAGCGTCGTGGTGGACCAGGCCGAGATCGTCCGGCTCGCGCTCGAGCACCTCGTCGAGCTCGGGCATCGACGTGTGGCGTACCTGCACGGCCCCCTGCGGTACTGGTCGACTCGGCGCCGCACCCACGCGCTGCAACGCCTGGGTTGCGAGCGACGTGGCGACGTCGACATCGCGACGGTCCACCCGGTGCCCGGAACCTTTGCCGGCGGCCAGGCGGTGCTCGACGCCGTGCGCGCCACCGGGGCGACCGGCGTGCTCGCGTTCAACGACGTGCAGGCCGCCGGGCTGCTCGATACCGCACGCACCGCCGGGCTGGACGTTCCCGGAGATCTGTCCATCGTCGGATCCGACGGGCTGGACCTCGCCGCCATGACCTCCCCGGCGCTCACGACCGTGACCGCCCCCCTGCACCAGATCGGCTCCGCCGCGTTCGCGCGCCTGGTCGCCGATGAGCCCATGCGTCAGCGCATCATGCTGGCGCCGACCCTGACAGTCGGGAAGACGACCGGGCCCGCACCGGTCTCTCCCGGACGAACGAGGAGCCTCCATGCCCAAGCCGGATGACCACGACCTGCGACGCGTCCGATTCGTATTCGACCGCCGAAAGTTCCTCATCGGCTCGGCGGCCACCGCCCTGGTCGCGACGACCGTCGGTTGTGACCCGATCGATCAGGTCCGCTCGGCGATGAACCCGACGGCCGACGACGTCCTCGCCCCGCCGGGGAGCCCGGGTCTGGTGGACGAGGCGTACTACACCTCTCGGATCGAGGACTTCCTCGGGGTGGCCACGGCGAACCCGTCGTCGTCGAACATCGTCGGCATCGGGGCACGCCTCATCCGCGCCGCCCGGGAGCCCGACTATGTCTGGGACATCACCTCGGTGACACCCCAGACCTTCGCGTCGTCGTTCGACAAGATCGACAACTGGGAGGACACGCGCGACTTCGATCTGATGTACTTCCACTGGTTGCTCGCGCTCGGCGAGGGATCCACACCGATGACCCGTCTGTCGCCCGACGTGATCGCGGCCGTAAAGGCCCGGATGCTCGCCAACCGGTACCGCTACGACGACCCGCTGCCCGCCGACCGGCTCGACAACGAATGGTTCTGGTCCGAGAACCACCGCATCATCGGCTATGCGAACGAATATCTGGCCGGCCAGCGGTATCCGACCGAGACGTTCAGCGTCACCGGGCTCACCGGCGCGCAGCAGCGGGACCGGGCCAAACCCGACATCCTGGAATGGGTGCACGAGCGCGCCCACCTGGGCTTCTTCGAGTGGCATTCGAACGTCTACATGCTGAAAGACGTCACGCCGTTGCTGATGCTCGCCGAGCTCGCGGACGACCCGGAGGTCGTCACTGCGGCCGCGATGGCCTTGGACCTGTGTCTGCTGGACATGGCCGCGCACCTGCAGGACGGCTGTTACACCGCTCCCCGGGGTCGGACCTACAAGAAGGACAAGATGTCGTCCCTGGACGAGGACACCTTCGGCTCCACGAAGTTCCTCTTCGACGACACCGACGCCGCGTATCCGGCGCTCACCGACTCGGGCGCGACGTACTTCAGTGCGGCAAAGCGCTACCGTCCGCCCCAGGTGATGCTGGAGGTCGCCACCTCGGATCTGGTCAGTGTGGTCCGTGAACGGCACGGGGTGTACTTCGACGGCACCCGTCCGGTGCAGCGCTATGTGTGGGCGCCCTATGGCCGGGACTTCACCAAGCAGGAGAACCTGCCGTTCTGGTGGAGCCTCGGTGCGGTGGGGATGTGGCCGATGGCGCAGGTGGGTGTGACCACGGCGAACAAGTACCGGTTGTGGGACACCGTCGGATTCGACCAGATCAAGCTCCTGGCAAAGTTGAACGATTTCGATCCGACCAAGATCCGCGACTGGGAGCAGGCCCACGCCGTGCCGATCAACTTCGGGTTCCTCAGTGAGGCCAACACCTATGCCTGGCGCCACCCGAAGGTGTCGTTGGCCTCGGTGCTGGACCACCGCAAAGGGGAGATGCGCGACCAGGTACACGCCTGGCAGGCGGCCATCGACGAGAACGCGATGATGTTCACCACCCACCCGGTGACCGGCCCCGCGAAGACCACCGACTGGAGCGTGGATCCGGCGCCGGGGTACTGGACCGGTTCGGCGTCGATGCCCCGCTCCGCGCAACACGAACGCACCGCGATCCACATCTACGACCCGGGGTGGGACCAGGAGAGTGACCCGCTGGTGTGGGCGGTGCTGGGATACCGCGACTACACGCACGCGTACGTCCCCCAGGACCATTTCGACCAGGTGGCCCAGTCCGGGAACTGGACCGTGGGTGAGCGCAAAGGTGCGTACATCGCGCTGTGGTCCTGGCGTGCGCCGACCTGGCGGATCTACGACCCCACCGAGTACGCGACCCGAGGCATGGTCAAGCCGTTCGATCTGCTGGCCAAGGGTGGGCCCGACAACGTGTGGATCGTGGAGTGCGGCGTCGCCTCCGAGGACGGCACGCTCGATGATTTCGTGGCGTCGTTGACCGCGCACGACCCGGTGGTGTCCCACGGCGACGCCGGGTTCAGCGTCGCCTGGCAGTCGCCGTCGGCCGGTGCGATGACCTTCGGCTGGAACGAGCCTTTCACGGTGGCCGGTACCGAGATGGCCATCGGGCAGTTCCCACGCCACGAGTCCCCCTGGGGGACGATCGACCACCAGTCGATGACGTACGCGCTGAGCTCAGGCGCCGCGCGGTGGACGTGTGATTTCGACGCCCACACCCGGCAGGTGTCGTGACCCGGAGCGGGTCGGTACGCCTGGCGGTCGTCGGCGCGGAACACCTGCATCTCTTCCAGATCGTCGACGCGCTCGTGCGTGTCGGTGCACAGACCGTGGCACACACCGCGGACGGGTCGCTCGTCGGTCTGTACACCGACTGGCGGACCGGGTCGCGTGAGCGGTCCCTGGACGGCATCCTCGGCGACCCGTCGATCGACGTGGTCGTGACCGCCGGGGTCCCCTCGGACCGGGCCGCGGTGGCGGTGGCCGCCCTCGAAGCGGGCAAAGCCGTGGTGTCCGCGAAGCCGGGGGTCACTTCCACCGCGCAACTGGACGATCTGCGCCGCGTGCTCGAAGGCCGACCCGGTCGGCCCTACACCGTGGTGTTCACCGAGCGTTTCGAGAATCGGGCGGTACTCAAGGCGCTCGCGCTGGTGCGTGAGGGCGCGGTGGGTGACGTGGTGCGGATCGCCGGTGTGGGCCCCCACACGTTGTCGGCCGAGACGCGTCCGGAGTGGTTCTTCGACCCGGGGCGCTCCGGTGGCATCCTCGTGGATCTGGCATCGCACCAGATCGACGAGTTCCTGGCCCTGACCGGCGACGCCGAGGGCACCGAGGTCGTTCGATCGTCGGTCGGGAACGTGGCCCACCCCGAGCATGCCACGTTGCAGGACATCGGCTCGCTGACGCTGGTCGCCCCCGGCGTCCAGGGCCACCACAGCGTCGATCTGTTGTCGCCCGCCGGGTTGGGGACCTGGGGCGACGTCCGTCTGGAAGTGGTCGGCACGACCGGAACGCTCGAGGTCCGAGCGAACATCGACGTGGCCGGCGATGCGGGAGAGGAGCATTTGATCCACGTGGACGCGCGGTCCGCACGCCGCATCGACACCTCCGACATGGCCGTCTGCTGGGCGGAGGAACTCATCGCCGATCTCGCCGACGACGGCGAGCGACTGATGTCCCAGACCCATGTGCTGGCCGTGTCGGAGCTGTCGCTGGCGGCGCAGCAGACGGCCATCTCCTGGGGTGGTGCCCGGTGAGCGACTACCGGGTGGGTGTGGTGGGCATGGGCGTGGGCCAACTGCACCTGCTCTCCTGGATCGACGTGCACGGGGCGTCGGCCGTCGCGCTGGTCGAGCCCGACGACACCCTGCGGGCCAGGGCCGCCGCCGACTGGGGGCTCACCGCCTATGGGTCCCTGGGCGAGCTGCTCGCCGCCGGCGTCGACATCGTGGATGTGTGCACCCCGCCTGGCGTGCACGAGACCCAGATCACCGAATGCCTGGCCGCCGGTGTGCACGTGATCTGTGAAAAACCGCTCGTGGATTCCCTGGCGGCCTGTGACCGTCTCGCGGGCGCCGTGGCCGCTGCTGCCAACGGCGCCCGATTGATGCCGGTGCTGCAGTACCGGTTCGGATATGGCGCCGCTTCCGCCCGTGCCCTGGTCGATGCCGGCGTGGCCGGGCGGTTGTTCACGGCGTCGGCTTCGACGTGGTGGCGCCGCGACGACGACTATTACGCGGAAGCATCGTGGCGGGGGAGCTGGCGGGGCGCACTGGGCGGCACGGTGGTGAACCACGCGGTGCACATCCACGATCTGTGCACGTACATCGGCGGCTCGCTCACCCAGGTGCACGCGTTCGACGCCACCCGGGTGCACGACACCGAAACGGAGGACTGTGCCGTCGCGGTCGGCCGCACAGCCGACGGCGCACTGGTGACGATGAACGTGACCACCGGGGCGGCGGCCGAATCGTCGCGACTGGTGTGGTGCTTCGAGAACGTGCAGATCGAATCCGCGTGGGAGCCCTATCACCCGGCAGGCAGGCCGTGGACCTTCACGTGGCGCAGTGAGGCGGCACGTGAGGCGGGCGAGGCCGTGCTCGCCGGAGTGCGGCACGCCCCCGACGCGTTCACCGGCCAGTTCCAGGCGTTCGTCGACGGCCTGGAGGTGGGCACCCAGCCCGTGACCCTGGCCGATGCCCGGGCCGCATTGGAGCTGGTGACCGCGTGGTACCACTCGGCTCGCCACGACACCACCGAAAACCTGCCGATCGCCGCCGATCATCCCGCGTACGCGTCGTGGCTGCCTGAGGGATAGTCCGACTCCGAATCGGTCGTCTGCCGGTCTCGGTCGGGCGAGCAGGCGCCGCGCTCCTTCGCGGTCCTCACCGGCGGTTCGCCGTCTGGCGGAGCTGCTAGTTTTCGGCTTCCATGGCGAACCTGCGGAGGGCGACGGTTCCTGATCAGTCGCACGGCGACTCGGCAGGCCGAGTTCCTCCGCGGCTGTTCCGGGTCGGTGTGGGCATCGTCGTGGCGATCGCCCTCGTCGTGCGGCTGCTCCAGGTCGCCTGGGTGACGGGCAGCCAGAAGCTCAGCGGTGATGCCTTCTACTACTACTGGCAGGCGCGGTACAGTGCTGACGGGCACTGGTTCGTCCAGCCGTTGCTGCATGCGAGCTGGGGGGCGTGGATTCCGGGCGCGGACCACCCACCGGGATTCGTGACACTGCTGACGATCCTGGACCTGATCGGGGTGACTTCGCGGGTCGCACAGCGCTACTTCCTGGCCGTGCTCGGGGTTGCAACGGTCATCGTGATCATCTTGATCATGCGTCGGGTGGTGAACGATCGGGCGGCGCTCGTCGCCGGGTTGCTGGCAGCGGTGTATCCGAACCTCTGGGTCAACGACGGTCGCATCATGTCCGAGACGATGTTCGTGCTCTGCTTCACCGTTGCGCTGTACGGATTCTTCCGGTTCCGCTCCGACCCGCGATGGCGCTGGTTGGTGCTGCTCGCGGTGGCGCTGACGCTCGCCTCGTCGGCACGGCCCGAGTCGCTGTTGCTCTTTCTGTTGATACTGGTCCCGGCCGTGTGGGGTGCGACGCGCGGTGATCTGCGTCGACGACTCGGGATGATCGGGGTCTCCGCGCTCATCCCGATCCTGGCGTTCGCGCCGTGGTCGATTTTCAACTCGACGCGCTTCGATCGTGTGGTCGTCATGTCGACCGGCGCGGGACAGACGTTGGCCCAGGGGAATTGCTCGTCGACCTACTACGGCGCGGCGATGGGTCTCAACCAGTTCAAATGTCTGCGCGAGATACTGCCTCCGGCCGGACGGGACGTCAATCAGGCGGAGCAGGATCGCGAGTACCGCAAAGCCGCAACCGACTACATGGGCGACCACCTCCACCGGCTCCCGAAGGTGGTTCTGGCACGGGAGGGGCGGACCTGGGGGTTGTGGCGCGTGGGCCAGCAACGCCGGGTCGACCACTTCTGGGAGAACCGCGGGTCGCTCGACGTGATCTTGCTTCAGCAGTGGAGCTGGTGGATCGTCGGTTTGCTGGCCATTCCGGGCCTGGTCATCTGGCGGCGGAAGCGCTTCGGGGTGTATCCGCTCGTTGCTCAGTTCGCGATCACCGTCGTGGTCGTCGGCGTCACGTTCGGCAACACGCGTTACCGCGCCGGGGTCGAGGTCTGTGTCGTGTTGTTGGCGGCGACGACGTTGGAATACGCCTGGCAGTGGCTCCGCCGGCGGACGGCCACAGCGACGAGCACCGAAGTGGCCGCCCCACCGGGGATGTCACAGCAGGTCGACCAGGCCTGAGGTCCGTACCGGGTCCGGCGCGGGGTGCGCCGCGAACCAGCTGCAAGGTTCGGTTGCCGGTTGCCGCCCAGTGATGTACAGTGGTGTTCATAGCCGGGATGCAGTAGCCCGGTCGATGTCGAATGGAGGACCGCGATGAAGACCTTCACGCACGATGGTGTGACGATCGCCTACCGGGACGAGGGTTCCGGGCCGACGATCCTGTTCCTGCACAACGGCGGCACCTCGTCGACGATCTGGCGGGAACAGATCGCCGCGCTGCACGGTGACCATCGCACCTTGGCCGTGGACCTGCCGGGGTTCGGCGCATCACCGTTACCCGAGCCCGCCACGACCCTGGACGCGATGGTCACGCTCGTCGCCGCGCTGATCGCGGAGCTGGATCTGGCGCCGGTGACCCTGGTGGGCAACTGCATGGGATCGAACATCGCCGTGAAGCTGTCCCGGTCCCACCCCGAGCTGGTCTCCGGTGTACTGGCCGTGAACCCGCTCACCGAAGCGACCTTCGCCGGCGGCGGCATCGGTTTCGTCCACCGGATGAAACACCTCGCCAAGGGACCGACGCGGGCCGCACGCTCGGTGTCCCGTAAGGTGCCGATCCCCGAGTTCGCGGGGCCGGCCACCCTGCGGTTCCAACTCGGGCCCAAAGGCGTCGCCAAAGGCTTACAGCGCGACCCGGAGCTGCTGGCCTGCCAGTTCCGGGCCGACCAGATGCCCGCATTGGTAGACGTGTTGGACGACATGGACGCCTACGGCGAACTCGACACCGCCGACGCCGCCGCCGTGGCGCCCACCTGGGTGGCCTGGGGCGAGCGGAACCGGGTGCTGTCCAGAAAGAAGGCGGCCGGGCTGGAAGATCGCCTCCACGCCGAACGGGTGGAGGTGATCGCGGGTACCGGACACCTGGCGATGCTCGAGGACCCCGATGCGGTGACCGGGCTGGTCACCGAACTCGTCGCTGCGACGACCTCCGTGGAGCAGGCATCATGACCCTCACCGACCGGGCCAGCACGGACGAGGCCGCACCAGTTGCCCCGCGTGTGATGGACCTGCCTGACCGGGTACGCGCCATCGCCCGAGACGACCCGAACCGGTTGGCGCTCATTCACGACCACCGGGGCATCCTGGGGCGAGGCCGGACGACCACCACGACCTATGCCGAGTTGAGTCGCCGTGCAGAAGCGGCTGCGATCGGCCTCCGCGAGTTCGGGATCCGCGAGGGCACGCTGTGTTCGTTCATGATCCCGCCGTGCGAGGATGCACTCGTCACGGCTCTGGCGCTCTGGCGCATCGGCGCGGTGATGGTGGGCATCGAACCGCACAGTCACGGATTGCGCAGCGTCGCGCGGTCGATCGCCCGGGTCGGACCGGAGGTGTTCCTCGGCACGCCCGAAGCCCAGGCAGGCCGCAGCCTCTTCGGTTGGGGGCGCGGTACCGTGACGAAGAACATCGTGGTGGGTCCGTCCTGGTATCCGGGTCGACGCACCCTCGCCTCGATGGAACGACCCCTGGAGGGTGAGCCCAGAAAGGCCGACGTCGACCTCGACGACCCGTGCGTGATCGCGTTCACCACCGGGTCCACGGGCCATCCCAAGCCCACGGTGATGACCCATCGGAACCTGACCGCGATGATCGACGGTGTGTCGGCGCAGTGGCGTCTCGCGGAAAACGGCGATGTCGTGGACATGCCGACGTTTCCCATCTTCTGGATCATCGGGCTGTTCCACGGCGGGACCGTCGTGATCCCGCCGATGAACTTCGCCACCAAAGGGCCGGGGTCGGCCGATCCGGCCAAGATCGTGGACACGATCCGACGCCACCGGGTCGCATCGTTCTTCGGCTCGCCGGCGATATTGGCGAACCTGGCGCGTTACTGCGACGAACACGGCATCGAGTTGGACACGGTCCACCGGATCGTGGCCGGTGGCGCCGAGGTGTACGGGCCGCTGTATGCAGCGGTGCGCAAGATGCTGCCCAACGGGGAGATCTACTCGAACTACGGCGCCACCGAAGCGCTGCCCGTTGCCGAGATCGCGGGGAAGACCGTGCTGGAAGAGACCTGGGCGCGCACCGAGG
>CAZEAV010000046.1:4703-10556 GCA_964510215.1 uncultured Iamiaceae bacterium | reverse complement strand
GGTGGCCGCCGATGTCGAAGCGCCAGCCGTCCCGCTTCGCCGTCCGGGAGATCCCGCCGACCTCGTCGGAGGCCTCCAGCACGGTCGAGGCCACGCCGTACTTGTGGAGCTGGAATGCCGCGGTCAATCCGGCGGGTCCGGCCCCGACGACGACGACATCGTGGGCGTCGACTGCGTCATCGGCCGTGGCGTTGTTCATCTGGTCGCTTGGCATGGAACACCTGGGGAATGGGAGGACGACTTGGGAATGCTAATGGTCCATCGGCCGGATCACGCGGCGGGGCGTCAGCGCTCAACGGCCGCGTGCCCAACGGACGTACGCGTCGATCGCCTCGGGATTCGCGAGCGCTCCGGTGGACAGCGCCTCGGCGGGGGAGGCGCCGGCGAGGATGCGTTTCACCGGCACCTCGGTCTTCTTGCCCGACAGTGTCCGTGGAATCGCCTCGACCGCGACGATCGAGTCGGGGACGTGACGGGGGGAGAGCTGGCGTCGCAGGTCGGCGCGGATGGTGTCCGCCAGGCCTGCGTCGAGGTCGACGCCGGCGTCGGTGACGACGAACGCGATCAGCTCATCGCGCTGATCGGTGTCCAGATGTACCACGAGGCAGTCCGCGACGCCGTCGATCTCGTCCACGACCGCGTAGAAGTCCGCCGTGCCCAGGCGCACCCCGCCACGATTCAGCGTGGCGTCCGAGCGGCCCGAGATCACACATTCGCCATGCGCCGAGATCGTGATCCAGTCGCCGTGCCACCACACATCCGGAAACCGGTCGAAATACGCGGCACGCAACTTCGCCCCATCCGGGTCGTCCCACAGCGCCACCGGCATCGAAGGCATCGGCGTGGTCACCACCAGCTCGCCTTCCACGCCGGTGACCGCGTGGCCCGACGGGTCGAAAGCCTGCACGTCGGCGCCGAGGAAGCGGCAGGGGATCACGCCCGCGTGCACCGGGAGCAGTGGCGCCGCGCCCACGAATGCGGTACACACGTCGGTACCTCCGCTGATCGAGGAGATCGGCACACCTGGGAGCTGGTCGGCGATCCAGCGGTAGCCCTCGGCACGCAGTGGGGCACCGGTGGACCCGATCCACCGCACCGAGTCCAGATCGTGGCGACGCGCCGGTTCCAGACCCCGGTGACGACACGCATCCAGAAAAGGTGCGGACACGCCGAACGCGGTGACGTGGGTGTCCTCGGCGAGCTGCCAGAGCACATCCAGGTCGTGCGAACCCGGGTCGCCGTCGAACAGCACGAGGGTCGCCCCCACCGCCAACCCGGACACCAGGTAGTTCCACATCATCCACCCAGTCGTGGTGAACCAGAAGAACCGATCCGAGGGGCCGAGGTCGCTCTGGAGAGCCAGCGCCTTGTGGTGCTCGACGGTGATGCCTCCGTGGGAGTGCACGATGGCTTTGGGCAGACCGGTGGTGCCCGAGGAGTACAGCACCCAGAGTGGGTGCTCGAACGGCACTGCTTGCGGTCCGGGATCATCCGCGCCGTCGAGCTCCGCCCACGAGCGGGCGTTCGGCGAGGTGGGTGCCGTGGCGTCCAGGTATCCGATGTGTACCACGGCCTCCAGCGACGGCAGCTGCCCGACGATGGCCACCACCTCGTCGTGCCGTGGGATCGCGCGCTCCCCGTAGCGGTAGCCGTCGACCGCGAACAGCACCTTGGGCTGGATCTGACCGAGGCGATCGAGCACACTCCGCGTCCCGAACTCCGGGGCACAACAGGTCCAGATCGCTCCCAGCGACGCCGTCGCCAGAAAGGCAATGACCGTCTCGGGAATATTGGGCGCGTAGCCGGCGACCCGGTCACCCGACCGCACCCCCAGCGCCACGAGGCCCCGGCGGACGCGTGCCACCTCGGCGCGGAGCTCGCCGAACGTCACTTCCATGTCCGGTCGACTCTGCGATCGTGCCACGAGGGCGATGGCATCGCCGGGGCGCCCCCTGGCATCCAGGATCACCTGGGCGGCGTTGAGGGTGGCCCCGGGAAACCAGCGTGCTCCCGGCAATCCCGACGCCGAGATCGTTCCCCGGTCCAACACCGTCGATTCACCGACGATCGGCAATGCGAAATGGTCACGGACGGCCCCCCAGAATGCTGCCGGTTCGGCGACCGACCAACGCCAGGCCGCCTCGTAGTCGTCGAACGAACCGAGGCCCCGGTCGCGGACCCAACCGAGAAATCGCCCCAGACCGGTGGTCGCCATGGCGTCGGCAGGCGGCCTGAACACCACCTGTGTCGAAAACTGCTCGGGGGTCACCGCATGTCCACTTCTCTCGGGACTCAGAACGCCCCGATCGTAGTGGCGGACCCATCGCGCCGGTGACGGCGCCGGGCCGCAAAGCACACCGTGGATCGGCCGGCGGATCTAATGTGGGAAGCTTCATGGTTTCGTCCACCGTCAGCGGGACAAGAGAACCCGAATCAGCGAAAAGGCGTCCTCCCGAGGGTGGATTCGATCCGGTGGATCTGGGACCGCGCGCGTTTCCCGCGCGGGTCGGAATGCTCAAGTGGGTCGACATCGTCGCCCTTTGTTGTCTTGGGGTCGCGGCGGTCGTCCTGCGGTTCTGGACCCGTTCCCCGATGTGGCTGGACGAGGCGCTGACGGTCCACATCGCGTCCCAGCCGTTGTCCCAGATCTCGGTCGCGCTCCACCACGACGGCCATCCGCCGCTGTACTACCTGATGCTGCACGGATGGATGAACCTGTTCGGCACGTCGGACAACGCCATTCGGGCACTCCCGGGGATATTCGGCATCCTGCTCCTGCCGGTCACCTACGTCGCCGGGCGTCGATTCGGCGGTCGTTCGGTTGCGTGGTGCTCGGTGGTGTTGATCGCGGTCATGCCCTTCGCGATCCGCTACAGCACCGAGAACCGGATGTACTCGCTCATGATGCTGCTGGCGCTGCTGGGCTGGCTGTTCGCCGATTCGGCCCTCCGCCGCCCACGGCCGGGCACCCTCATCGCTTTGGCGCTGTGTACCAGTGGACTGCTGTGGTCCCAGTACTGGGCACTCTGGCTGGGTCTCGCGGCCGGGGCGATCGTGATCTACCGCATCGTCGTCGACTACCGCTCGCAGCGACGCGACCGGTTGCGGGCGGATCTGTGGGTCCTGGGCGCCTTGGCCGTCGGCGCGATCTCGTTCATTCCGTGGGTTCCGACGATGCTGTACCAACAGGCGCACACCGGGACGCCGTGGGCGAGTCGCAGCATGCCGCCCACCGTCGTGATGAACAGCGTGACGGCGCTGGGCGGGGTCTCGAACGCCACGGACAAGCTCGGTGGTTGGTATTTCTTCGCGATCATGCTGCTGGGGCTGTTCGGCGTCGGCGTGGCGTCCGGCCGTATCGAGCTGGATCTGCGCACCCGGCCCCGCGCCCGGCCGCTGGCCTGGCTCGCGGGCCTCACCGTGGGGTTGGGCGTCGCGGCGATGGTGGTGTCCAACACGGCGTTCCAGCCCCGGTACAACGCGGTGTGGCTCCCGTTCGCGTTCATCATCGGGGGCCTGGGACTGGCGCTGCTGCGCGGCCCGTATCTGCAACGTGGTGCGCTCGCACTGGTGGTGCTCGCCTCGGCCTCGGGTTGTTACAAGAACGTCACCACGTACCGCACCCAGGCGCCCATCGCGGCGGCGGCCATCCAGGCCTACGGCAAGCCGGGCGACGTGGTCGGGGTATGCCCGGACCAACTCGGGCCTTCGCTGACACGGGTCCTCGGCAAGGGTTTCCGCGTCGGGAGCTTTCCCACCTTCAGCGACCCGCACACCGTCGACTGGTCGGACTACATCGCGCGCACCCACGCCGCCACGCCGACCCAGTTCGCCGATCAGCTCCTCCGACTGGCCGGGCCGAACCACCGGATCTTCGTGGTGTGGAGTGAGAGCTACATCACGCACAAGAAGCTGTGCACCGACGTCGTCACGGCGCTCACCGCCCATCGGAGGGACAACCGACAGATCGTGGATGCGAAGCACGAGTATTACGAGAGCGAGAACGTGACGGTCTTCCGGCCGAGCTCGTCATGAAATTCCGGAGCGACCGGGCGGTCGGCACGGTCGCGGTCGCTTTCGTCACCTCCCAGCTCCTGGCGGTGGCCGGATGGATCCTCGCAACCGCGATCACCCGCCATCAGCTCGGCGTCGGCCATCGTCCGCCCCAGTACCACGGTTTTCTGGGTTGGCTGTCCTGGGACGGCGGCTTCTACCGGGTCATCGCCCAGCACGGGTATCTGGGCGCGGGAGGGGAGAGCATCCGCTTCTTTCCGTTGTATCCGCTCCTGGGGCGAGGCCTGTCCTACCCACTCGGCGGCAACACCGACCTCGCGTTGTTGGTCATCGCCAAGATCTCGGTCCTCGTGGCGGCGTGGGGGATCTACCGTCTCGTCGTCGACGAGCGTTCCTCGAAGAGGGCCGCGGCCCGCGCGGTGTGGTTCTGGGTGTTGTTCCCCGGGGCATTCGTGCTCGCCTGGGCGTATTCGGAGGCTTTGCTGATCGCGCTCGCCGTCTGGGGCGTCTGGGCGCTGCGGAAACAGCGCTGGTGGCTTGCGGCGGCGCTGGGCCTGCTCGCCGGGCTCTGCCGACCTGTGGGCGTGGCCCTGGCGGCGGCGGCGATCGTGGAGGTCGTGAGACACTGGCCACCACGCCCCCGACGGGTCGGCGTGGCCCAGGGTGCCGCGGTGATCGCCGCGCCCGTGGGTGCCATCGCCTTCTGTGCGTATTCGGCCGTCCGGGGGTTCGGCTTCTGGGCCCCGTTGCAGGTGCAGGATCAACTCCGGCACACCGAGACGCCTCTGGAACGGATCTGGTCGCTTCCGGACACCCTGAGCGGCCACGACGCGTTCACCACCGGATTGCACGTGCCGTTCGTGGTCGGTTTCCTGGTCCTGGCGGTCTGGGCCTTCCGCCGGTTGCCCGCGACCTATGGGGTGTTCGCCGCCGTCATCCTGGCCGCCGCGTTGTCGGCGGACAATCTGAATTCCGTCGAGCGCTACGCCACCAGCGCGTTCCCCCTCGCCATCGCCGGCGCCTTGGTGCTCGAGGGGCGCGAGGAGCTCGAACCGGTCGCGTACGCGGCCGGCGGCGCACTCTCGATCGGGTTGTGTGCCCTGGCGCTCACGGGTGCGTACGTGCCCTGAGGATCTGCCTCGCCGACGGTGTTCGGCAGCCGCTCGATACTCGTGATCTCGGCCGTGCGGTAGCTCGCCACGCGGGATGCCCAGGAATCGATGACCCCGCAGGCTCGACGGGTTGCGAAAAAGGTCGTGAGCGGACCCTCGGGTGCGTAGGTGTCCGCACCGTTGACCAGGTTGTCGTCGCTGTCGATGCGGGCAATACGGTACGTGGCCACTGTGGACTCCTCATCTTCAGCGGGGTGGTGGGATCGGTAGTGCTCAACATAAGGGGGGCGGCCTGTGGGATGGAAGAGGGAAAACGCTGTTGATTCCCGGTGGGCAACCGGTGGATGGGCGGTGGACGATGCTTGGGCGTGCGGTGTGCAACACTGCGCTGATGGACGCCACCGACGACCTCACGGATCCGTTCGACTGTCCGCGATGCGGGACGACGGCGACCGCGCGATTCTGGGGTCCCTGCGACGCGTGTCGGGACGAGTTACGGGCCACGGTCTCGGGCGTCGCACACGAGGTCGAGGCCCAGGCGTTCGAGCCGAAGATGAACGTCACGCCGAATGCGGTGGCCACCAAGGATTGACCCGGCGATGCCGGCGCCCCTTCAGCACATGGTCCGGGCCGCCGCGTAATCGGGCTTGCCGCTGGGGGACCGCGGGACCGCATCGACGAAGACGAACGATTTGGGCACCTTGAAGCCGGCGACGTGCCGCCGCGT
>CAZEAV010000046.1:0-4693 GCA_964510215.1 uncultured Iamiaceae bacterium | reverse complement strand
TGACCGCCGCGAGGTCGTCCGGATCCGGAGCGGAACCCGGGTGCAGCGCGACGATCGCCACGACTTCGGATCCCCATCGTTCACTGGGACGGCCGACCACCAGGACGTCGGCGACTCCGGGGTGTTCCTTGATCGCCCGCTCCACCTCCTCTGCGAAGATCTTCTCGCCGCCGGAATTGATCGTCACCGAGTCGCGGCCGTGAAGGTCCACCGACCCGTCCGCGTGCAGCCGGCCACGGTCGCCGGGAACGACATAGCGGACACCGTCGATCGTGGGAAATGTGGCCGCGGTCTTTTCCGGGTCCCCGAGGTAGCCCAGGGGCACCCGCCCGGCAGTTGCCACCCAGCCGATGTCGGGCTCGCCGGCATGCAGCAGGCGGGTCCGGTCGGCACTCAGCAGCACGGTGCCGCGGTCCCGTCCGAAACCCGGCCGGTGTTCGTCGCCGGGACCGGTCGTGTTCAGCGCCTGCCGACCGGCTTCGGAAGATCCCAGGACATCGACGACCCGGACCTCGGGAAGCTGCGCACGCAACCGCTCGGCAACGGCGCGCGACAGGATTGCGCCGCTGGAGAGCACGTGACGAAGCGTCTCGGGGTGCGGGGCACCGGCCTCCAGTGCGTCGGCGAGCGGGCGCGCGAACGCGTCGCCAACCACGATCGTGGCCGTAGCCCGCTCACGGACCGCCACCTCCATGGCGTCCACGGGGTCGAAACGCGTGACGTCGTCGGGAATCACCACCGATCCGCCGGCAAGCCACGTGCTCAGCGCGTTCCAGTGGGCCGCACCGTGCATGAACGGCGGCAGGATCAGCGACACGAGGCCGCGGTGGCGGCGTGCATTGGTGAGCACCTCTTCGATGCCGGCGTACTCGGACCCGTCGTGGTGGGTCAGTCCCAGCGCCCGCACCAGGAAGTCCCCCTGACGCCACAGCACGCCCTTGGGGGCTCCGGTGGTTCCACCCGTATAGAGGATGTAGCGGTCCGAGGGCGACGCCTCCTGAGCCACCGGTGCCTCACCAGCCGGTGTCGCCATCACCTCGTTCCAGTCGACCGCCCCCGGGAGCAGTGCGTCGCCGGAACCGTCGTCGACGCGTACCAGCAGACGGGGCGGTGCGATCCGGTCCAGTACCCGGGCCAGAGTCCCGGCGAACGAGCCGTGGTACACGATCGCGGCGGTCGACTGGTCATCGAGAACCCCGGTCAGCTCGTCATCGACATAGCGGTAGTTGATGTTCGTGGCGCACGCCCGTGCCCGCCAGGCGCCGAGCATGCCGATGAGGTACTCGGGCCCGTTGCGGAGGTACAGGGCGACGTGGTCGTGAGGGGACTCCCAGGGGCGGACCTCATCGGGGTCGGCGCGGAGGCCGATCCCACGGTCGGCAACAAGCCCGGCGAACCTCCGCGAAGCTTCGGCGACCTCGGCATAGGTCAGTCGCCGATCCCGCCAGATGAGCGCCCGGCGGGTGCCCGCTTCGGCGACCAACGCGTCGAACAGGGGCACATAGGCGAGATCCATCGGCCGGTCGTGGTGCGCCGGAGAAGTCAGTCCTGGGGGCGTTCCGCGATCGTCACCGAGGTCATGACGTCACCGACGGCGATGGACTTCGCGACGTCGAGGCCCGAGGTGACGTAACCGAAGAGGTTGTAGTTGGGAGCCAGCTTGGACCGACAGTCGTCGATGCAGATGAAGAACTGCGAACCGTTGGTGTCGGGCCCGGCGTTCGCCATGGCCACCGCACCGTCGGTGTAGCTGCCCTGCACCGGCTCGTCCGCGAACGTGTAGCCAGGTCCACCACGGCCGGTGCCCTCGGGGTCGCCGCCCTGGATGACGAACTCGGGAACCACGCGGTGGAAGGTCAGCCCGTCGTAGAAGCCGTCGCGTGCCTGGACGACGAAGTGGTTCACGGTGTTGGGCGCGAGCCTGGGGTCCAGGTCCGCCACGATCGTTCCGCGGTCGGTCGTGATCGTGGCCTCGTACATGGTGCCGGTGTCGATTTCGAAGGCGGGCGGGTTGGCCATCGGGGCGGTCCTTTCAGACGTTGTTGGCGAGGAGCGGGAAGTGACAGGCGACGAAATGGCCGTTGCCGACGTCGCGTACCACGGGCTCCTCGTCCGCGCATCGCTGCTGAGCATAGGGGCAGCGGGTCCGGAACCGGCAGCCGCTCGGCGGGTCGATGGGGGACGGCAACTCACCGGTCAGGGGTGGTTTCGACTCGACCGTGCGCTCGGCCTCGGTGGACGGAATCGACTTCAACAGCGCTGCGGTGTAGGGGTGCGCCGGCGATCCGTACACGTCTTCGGGCGTGCCGGTTTCGCACAGCTTGCCCAGGTACATCACCGCCACCCGATCCGACACGTTCTTGACCACCGCGAGGTCGTGCGCGATGAAGATCAAGGTCAGCCCGTACCGCTGCTTCATCTCCTCCAACAGGTTGAGGATCTGGGCCTGGACCGAGACGTCCAGGGCCGACACCGGCTCGTCACAGATGATGACCGACGGGTCGATGACCAGGGCCCGGGCCACACAGATGCGCTGACACTGGCCGCCGGAGAACTCGTGCGGGTACTTGCCCATCGTGGTGTCCGGGTCCAGGCCACAGGCCTCCAACACCTCCCGCACCCGGGCGGTGCGCTCCTCGGGCTCGCCGATGTCCCAGATCTCCAGGGGTTCGGCCACGATGTCGCCGACCTTGCGCCGCGGATTCAACGACGAGATCGGGTCCTGGAAGATCATCTGCATGCGCGGGCGGAGCCGCCGCAGATCCGACTTGGACAACGTCGTCAGCTCGGCGTTCTCGAACCGCACCGACCCGCTCGTGGGTGAGGGGAGCTGCATGATCGCCCGGCCGGTCGTGGACTTGCCGCAACCCGACTCGCCCACCAGGCCGAGCGTTTCCCCTTCGGCCAGATCGACGCTGAAGTCGCTCACGGCGTGGACTTTGCGGCCGCGACCCGCGTCGAACTCGACCACGAGGTGTTCCACACTCAGCAGGGTGTCTCCACGGAGGTGGGCGGTACCCGGTTCGGTCATCTCATTCTTCCTTGCCCGAGTTCTCTTCCTTGCCCGAGTCGCCATCCGGCGTCCCGTCGGGCCTGTTGGCGCCGTCGACCGGCGTGATCGTGCGCGCCGGAGCCCCAGGCGAGGGTTCGGTCGGCGACCCGCCGGCATTCGGCCCATTGGAATTCGCCGTACCGGTCGTGGCCTGCGCCCCGTTTCTCCGCTCGGGCGTGTTCACCGGATACCAGCACCGGTAGTAGTGGCCCGGGGTCTCGGACTCGACCAGTGGCGGCGCCTCGGCCAGACACTTGGGCTGCACATAGGGGCACCGGGGCGCGAACCGACAACCTCGGGGGAGGTGCGCCAGATCCGGCGGGCGGCCGGTGATCACGTTCAACCTGGTGTGACTGGGCTCGTCCAACTTCGGGATCGCACGCAGCAGTGCTTCGGTATAGGGCATCCGTACCGCGGCGAACAGGTCGTCGGTCCGGGCGAGCTCGACGACCTGGCCGGCATACATGACCGCGACGACGTCGGCCAGGCCGGCCACGACGCCCAGGTCGTGGGTGACCAGGATCATCCCCATGTTCCGTTCGCGCTGTTCGTGATCCAGCAGGTCCAAGATCTGCGCCTGGACGGTCACGTCCAGCGCGGTCGTGGGTTCATCGGCGAACAGCAGTTTCGGGCCGCACGCGAGCGCGATCGCGATCGTGACCCGCTGGCGCATCCCGCCCGAGAGCTGGTGGGGATACTCGTCGATTCGCTGCTCGGCGGCCGGGATGCCCACCGATTTGAGACCGGTCAGTGCGGTTTCCCTGGCTTCGGCTTTGGACATGCCCAGGTGGTACCGGAGCGATTCGGTGATCTGCTTCCCGATCTTCATCACCGGGTTGAGGGACGTCATCGGGTCCTGGAACACCATTGCCATCTCGGTGCCCCACAGGCGCCGTCGGCGCTTCTCCTCCATGGCGACGATGTCATGGCCCTGGTAGAGGACCCGGCCGCTCTGGATCAGATTCGAGCCGCGGAGCAGCCCCATCGCGGAGCGGCTCAGGACGGTCTTGCCGGATCCCGACTCACCGACGATGCCCAGCGTGGTCCGTCGGTCCAGACTCAGCGACACCCCGTCCACCGCATGGACCGTGCCATCGGGTACGCGGAAGTGGGTCTTCAGGTCCATGATCTGGAGCAACGGGGCGTTGGCGTCGGGTTCGAGCCCGAGTGCTGCGAGCCCGGTCCTCGTGCTCGTCTGGGTCGGGCTCACAAGGCGGCTTCCTTCACGTCGAAGCGTTCACGGAACTTGTCGCCGACGTAGTTGAACGCGAGCACGGTGATGAACATGACCACCGACGGGACGACGACGACGAACGGCGAATCGTTGATCACGTTGTACCCGTCCTGGATCATCGTCCCCCAGCTCGGGCGGGGTGGAGGCACCGACAGCCCCAGGAATGCCAGGCCACCTTCCGCGACGATGGCGACGGCGACCGCGAGGAGGAAGAACGCCACCACCGGAAGGGCGACGTTCGGGAGGAGCTCCCGGAAGATGATCCGGCGGTGGGACGCCCCCATCACCCGGGCTGCCATCACGAATTCCCGCTCCGAGAAGCTCAACGTGGCACCGCGCGCGAGGCGCGCGAACCCGGGCGTCGCCACGATGGCGATGGCCAGGCACACGTTGAACAACGATTGTCC
>CAZEAV010000045.1:0-10647 GCA_964510215.1 uncultured Iamiaceae bacterium | reverse complement strand
CACAGACTTCGTGGTCGATCGAGGCAACCGACCGCAGCAGCGCCGCGACCTTCCGACGGTCGTCGGTGGAGAAGTAGGAGCGGACCCGGCTGCGCAGATCGGTGGCTTTGCCGACGTAGAGCACCGTGCCCGCGCGGTCTCGGAACACGTACACGCCCGGCGCGTGGGGGAGATCGTCGGTGAGGCGCAACTTCGCGGCCTGGGGGTGGCCGGCGAGTCTGGGGAGCTCGAACAGGTCGGCGAGTTCGGTCACTTGCAGATGGCCGGCCCGTTCGAGCAGGACGTGGAACAACTCGGCCGTCGCGATCGCGTCGTCGAGCGCCCGGTGCGTGGGCGGGTGGGAGAGCCCGAGTCGGTCGGCGAGCGTGCCCAGGGAGCAGTTCGGCACCTCGTCGCGGACCAGGCGGCGCGCCAGGGCGAGCGTGCACACCGACGGGCCTCGGAGCGGGTGACGTCCGGCGCGGGCGAATTCTGCTGCCAGGAAACCCAGGTCGTAGCGGACGTTGTGCCCCACGACCACCGCGTCACCGATGAAGTCGAGGAGCTGGTCGACGACACCGGCGAACGGCGGGGCGTCGGCCACCATGTCGGCCCGGATTCCGGTCAACTCGGTGATCCAGCGGGGGATGGGTTGACCGGGGTCCACGAGCGTGGACCAGGTTCCCTCGCAGTCGCCGCCTCTGATCCGCACGGCGCCGATCTCGGTGATCGCCCCCTGTTCCGCGGATCCGCCGGTGGTTTCCACGTCGAGCACGCAGAATGGGGTGGTGACGATGGGTTGGCCCGGACGCTCCGGGTGGGGGGCGGTGACCACGCTGGTCATGGGAGTCCACACCATAGCCGAACGCACGTTCGCCCGGCGGGTCGCACCACCGGCCGTCGAGCTGCACGGCGGGGCCGCGCCGTGCCGCACGCGGACCGCGGGTTCTCCTCGGTCGACCGGTCCCGGTACGCTGGGAGCGTGCCAGGCGCCCGTTACCGTTGCACGCTGTGCGGCAATCTCACCCGGTTCGATGTGACGACCGCCCGACGGACCCGGTCGTTTCACCACTATTCGGTCGGCGGGGAACTCACCGTCGAGAATACGGAGGTGCTTTCCGAGAGCGTCGAGTCGGTGGTGTGTCGGTGGTGTGGTCCCTCTGCGAAGGTCGAGCCCCTCGACGCCGATGACCCGGTGAGCGTCGACGCCACCGATTGACGCCGCCCGTGGAGCAGGTCGTGACCGACACGATGACGAAACCCGAGGTCGCCGACCCGCTCACCGAACGCGAGCCGCCCGAGGTCGCCCACGTGGTCAGCCGCGAGAACGACGCCGACGCCGACACACTCGTGACGGCCGCGTACATCGAGGGAACGCCGCTCGAGGCGCTGTGTGGCGTGGTGTTCGTTCCCAGCCGCGACCCGAAAGCCCTGCCGCCGTGCGAGCGCTGTCTGGAGATCCTCCGGGAGATCCTCAGCCTGCGCGACGAGCTCGGTTGAGCGGCGGCCCCGAGGTTGGGATCACCTTCGGCGTGGCGCGGTACCTGCTGGTCACCAATGATTTTCCCCCGAAGCTCGGCGGGATCCAGTCGTACCTGTTCCAGCTGTGGCGAAGACTCGATCCCACCAGGGTGGCCGTGCTCACCACCCCCTACCACGGATCGGCCGCGTTCGACGCCGCCCAGGAATTCCCCATCGCCCGGGACCGCGACCCCGTGTTCGTCGCCCATCCGGGCCTGGTCCGCCGGATCGAGGAACAGGCGCGTCGCCACCGTGCCGATCTGGTGGTCCTCGACCCGGTGTTGCCGCTCGGCGCGGTCGGACCGTTCCTGTCCGTCCCGTACGGGGTCGTGGTACACGGCGCCGAGGTGACGGTGCCGGCGATGGCGCCGCCGGTCCGTGCGGCCATGGCCCGGGTGTTGCAGCGGGCCGCGGTCGTGGTCGCCGCGGGTTCCTTCCCGGCCGCGGAGGCCGAGCGGGTGGCCGGGTCCACATTGCCGGTCGTGAACATCCCCCCGGGCGTGGACTCCCGGCGTTTCCGACCGCTCACCCCGTCCGAACGCCACGCCGTGCGGCAGCGTCACGGTGTGGCCCAATCGGCGCGACTGGTGGTGAGCCTGAGTCGCCTGGTGCCCCGGAAGGGGATGGACACCCTGATCGAGGCGAGCGCACGCCTGGCGCCCGAGTTCCCCGATCTCGAGGTGCTCATCGGCGGATCGGGTCGCGACCGGCGGCGCCTGGAGCGCCTGGCGGAACGGACCCGGGCACCGGTTCGGCTCGTCGGGCGGGTGAGCGACGATGACCTGCCCGCGTTCTACGGGATGGCCGACGTGTATGCGATGTGCTGTCGGAACCGGTGGTTGGGCATCGAACAGGAAGGTTTCGGGATCGTCTTCCTGGAGGCTGCGGCGTGCGGTGTTCCCCAGATCGCCGGATCCAGTGGTGGGTCGGCCGACGCGGTCGCCCACGGTTCCACCGGTCTCGTCGTCGGCGAGCCCGCTTCGGTCGGTGCGGTCACCTCGGCGCTGCGTCGCCTGGTGATGGACGAGCAATGGCGGTCCGCGCTGGGAGACGCAGCGCACCGTCGGGCGACGGCCGAGTTCGATTACGGCGACCTTGCCGAACGGCTGGACCGCGGGTTGGCCGGGGCCGTCGGGCGGGGCGTCGGCAGGTGAACGGTTCGGACGACACCGATGTCACCGGGTCCGGGGAACCCTGGTCGCTCGTGGGCGTGAGGGTTGCGGTTGTCGTCACGGTGATCTTCGGTGTCCTCCAGATCGTCGGGGTGATCGTGCCTTCTGGCGCGGTCGCGGCCGTGGCGGTGACCTGGTCGCTCGTGCTGTTCGTCGTCGGTTCGGCGGCATTCGTGGTGGCGTTCGTCGTGGCCGCCGGGCGCAGTCGTGACGAGGTGGTCACCCTGGCCGGGGTGATCTGGCTGACCGGGGTCGCCCCCCCGCGCGTCGCCCGGGCGTACCGGATCCTGCTGGTCGTCCAGGTGGCGATCGCACTCGTCAGCGCCGGGATCCGACCGTTCACCGCGGTGGCTTTCGGGGTGCTCGCCCCGATCTTCGGGCTGGGATCCCTGGCGTGGCACGCGGCACGACACGGCACGTTCGCGCCGATACCGACGGCCCCACCGGCGCCGAAGGTCCCACTTGATGCCGAAGGTCCCGTGCATGGCGCCACGCGTGATGCGCCGGTTCCTGATCCACCGCCACTGTTGCATGCATCGTCGGGCGCGGCGGACAGCAGGTCCACCGACGACGGGGATCGGTCCGATCCCGACGATTTCGACCAGTTGTTCCGGCGTCGCAAGCGCCGGGGTCGTCGATGATGACCGGCGCTATCGGGCCACTGCCGCGGACCGGTCAGTCGGCATGGGCGGCATCACGCCGTGTGACCGGTGCGGCACTAGAGTTCCGGGTGCCGGTCGTTCGGGCGACGGCGTGACACTGAGGAGTTCCACCGATGGCAGACCACTCGCTCCAGCGTGAAGCGCTGGTCGTCGACGCACCCCCGCAGGTGTGCGTCGCCGTCGCGAGCGACATCGAGCGCTACCCGGAATGGGCCCCCGATCTGAAAGAGGCGCGGGTGCTCGAACGCGACGAGCGTGGGCGGCCGTTGCGGGTGACCTTCCGCGCTGCTGCGTTCGGTCGGAGCACCACCTACACCCTGCGGTACAACTTCTCCGGGCTTCCCGGCCGGATCGGCTGGGTGTTGGAGGAGGGTGACCTCACCCGGACCTTGGACGGCTCCTACACCTTCGCCGAAGTCCCGGGGGAACCCGAATCGACAGAGGTGCACTATGAGCTCGAGGTCGACCTGGTCATGCCGTTGCCGAACATCGTCAAACAGCGCACGGAGAAGAAGATCATCCACACCGCACTGCGCGATCTGAAGGCGAGGGTCGAAGAGTTGTACGCGGCGGCCGACGCGTGAGGGTGCCCGCGACGCGGGTGCTGTTGTTCACCGGGAAAGGCGGAGTCGGCAAGACCAGCGTGGCCGCGGCAACCGCGCTGCGGTGTGCCGATGCCGGACTGAGAACGATCGTGGTCTCCACCGATCCGGCGCATTCCCTGGCCGACGCGTTCGACGTGGCGTTGGGCCCGCTCGTCTCGCCGGTGCAGGGGACGGGGAACCTCTGGGGCCAGCAGCTCGACGCGCAGGACCGCATGGAGGATTCATGGGCGGAAATCCAGGAGTACCTCCTGGAAGTGTTCGACTGGGCCGGGTTGGAAGGGATCCGCGCCGAGGAGCTGTCGGTGCTCCCGGGACTCGAGGAGGTCTTCGCGCTGAGCGACATCAACACCTACGTCGCGTCGGGAGACTGGGATGTGGTGGTGGTCGACTGTGCCCCGACCGCGGAGACGATCCGGCTGTTGTCGTTGCCCGAGATCCTCTCGTGGTACATGGACCGGGTCTTTCCCGTTTCCCGCCGGGTCAACAAGGTGGTGGGACCGGTGTTGTCGCGCGTGTCGAACCTGCCGATCGCGGATGACTCGGTGTTCAGCGCCTCCCAGCGCTTCTACGATCAGCTCGACGGCGTGCGTGAGGTGCTGAGCGATCCGGAGACCACGAGCATCCGTCTGGTGGTGAACCCGGAGAAGATGGTGATCGCCGAGGCCCGGCGGACCTACACCTATCTGTCGCTGTTCGGTTACCGGGTCGATTCGGTCGTGGTGAACCGGCTGCTGCCCGATGCGGTGCGCGACCCGTGGTTCGACCGGTGGAAATCTCTGCAGGCCGAGCATCTGGAGACCATCGAGGCCGGGTTCGCGCCGCTCCCGATCCTGCGTGCGACGTTGTCGGACCGCGAGGTCGTGGGGTCCGAGCCGTTGCGTGCGCTCGGCGACCAGATCTACGGCGACCTGGATGCGGCGGCGTTGCTGCACCGGGGAGAGCTGCTGGATGTGGCGATGCACGACGACGGTTCGGCGGAGCTGTCGATGCCGTTGCCGTTCACGTCCCGGGACGATCTGGATCTGTCACGTTCGGGGGACGAGCTCTCGGTGCGTGTCGGCCCCTACCGCAGGCTCGTGACGCTGCCCGATACGCTCCGACACCGCGAGGTGTCCTCCGCAGCGCTGCGCGAGGGTGTGCTGCGGGTCGGATTCACGGCGCATCGACCCGGCCGGAGCACGCCGTCGAACAAGAAGGAGGTGTCCCGATGACTCCAGCTGCACCGCCGCCGAAGCGGCCCGGACGCGGCGCGAAGAAGGCGCCGTCGGCGAAGAAGGCGCCGCCACGCAGGGCCGCGGCGAAGAAGGCCGCGTCGAAAAGTGCCGCGTCGAAGAAGACTCCGGCGAAGAAGGCTCCCGCGAAAAAGGCGACGACTCGGAAAAAGGCCGCGCCGAAGATGGCCGCGCCCCACACCGCGCCGGCCGCCGAGACGGCTGTGGGACAGGATCGGCCGGCGCCGGAGGCCGGCGTCGATTTCGACGTCCTCTGGGGCGACGACGACAGCTGGGGAGACTGGGATGAACCTGGCAACCCCGACGAGGCTCCTCGGGACACCGGCGCGCACGCCCGCGACGAGCGGCCCGGCGCGGCATCCGAAAGTGTCGACGTGTTCCAGAACGCGGCGCTGGAGTTGATCGGGGCCGCACGCAATGCGCTGGATGCCGCCGAGGAACTGGTGACCGATCCCCATGCCATCGGCACCGCATGGGAGTCGCTGCGAGGCGTGGCCACAGAATTCCTCCGGGCTGCCGCGCACCCGCCACGGGGACACGGTCGTGACGACGCGGACGACGACGCCGATCGATTCACGACCATTCCCGTGGAGGACTCCTGAGCCCCCCGGATCGCCTGCACGCTCAGTGGTCCAGGTAGCGTGCCGGTGATGAGCGATGCGGCCAACCCCACCTACGTCTGCGGCCTGGATCTCGGTGGGACGAAGCTCCTCGGTGTCGTCCTCGACGCCGATGCGCCTGTCGATCCCGACGACGACCATTTCGGCATCGTGGCATCCAAGCGGGTGCCCACGCCCCACGACGGAGTCGAAGCACTCGCCGACGCACTGGTCGACCTCGTCGCCGATCTGCGATCCCATGTCGCGGACGATCTCGGCGGTGAGCTGGCGGCCGTCGGCCTGGGTGCACCGGGCCTGGTCGATCGTGACGGGGTGATGCACACCGGTCCGAACCTGCCCGGAATCGTCCAGTTCGGTTTCGCCGAGCGACTGTCCTCGGCCACCGGGCTTCCGGTGGCCGTCGACAACGACGCGACGTGCGCGGCGTGGGGCGAACACGAACGCGGGGCTTCGGGGGGTCGGAACCACACGTTGTTCCTCACCCTGGGCACCGGCATCGGTGCGGGCGTCACCGTCAAGGGCGAAGTACTGCGGGGCGCGAACGGCTTCGGTGGTGAGGCCGGACACATGGTGGTCGACCCGACCGGGCCGCCGTGTCCGTGTGGCCGGCGGGGTTGTTGGGAGCGGTACGGATCGGGCAGCGGCCTGGCCCGGATTGCGCGGGACGCGGCCAATGCGGGCCTGGCACCCCGGGTCGTGGAGCTCGCCGACGGCGACGCCGAGGCGGTGCGCGGTGAGCACGTCACCCGGGCCGCGGCCGAAGGCGCGGACGGGGCGCTGCAGATCATGGACCAGTTCGGGTGGTGGGTGGCCCTGGGCATCGCGAACCTGGTCGCGGTGCTCGACTCGGAGGTCGTCATCATCGGCGGCGGCCTGGTCGAGGCCGGGTCGATCGTGATGGATCCGGTACGTCGCGCGTTCCCCGACCTGCTCTTCGGTGGCGCGGTGCGTCCCGACGTGCCGATCGAGCAGGCGTCGTTGGGGGAGTGGGCCGGGGCGATCGGCGCGGCATTGCTGGCCGCCCAACGCACCGGCTGAGACGGTCCGCTCGAAAAAGGGACCCGGGCGCGGACCGGGGGCGCCGGTATCGTGGATGGAATGGAGTTCCGCCGAATCACCAATCTGCCGCCGTACGTGTTCACGATCATCGACTCGTTGAAGGTCGAGGCACGTCACGCAGGTGAGGACGTGATCGACCTGGGTTTCGGCAACCCGGACCTGCCCTCGCCCGACGTGGCGGTGGACAAGCTCTGCGAAGCCGCGCACAACTCCCGCAACCACCGCTACTCGTCGTCGCGGGGCATCCCGAAACTGCGTGAAGCGGTCGCCGCGCTGTATCAGCGGCGCTTCGACGTGTCCCTCGACCCCGAGACCGAGGTCATCGCCACGATCGGCGCCAAGGAAGGGTTCTCGCACCTGATGTGGGTGCTGCTGTCCCAGGGGGACGCGGCGCTGGTGCCCTCGCCGTCGTATCCGATCCACATCTGGGGTCCGTTGTTCGCCGGTGCGGACGTGCGGGAGATTCCGATGGGCGACGACGAGGACTTCTTCGACAACGTCCAGGAGGCGTACCGCTACTCGTGGCCCAAGCCGCGGGTGATCGTGTTGTCGTTCCCGCACAACCCGACCACCACCTGCGTGGATCTGGCCTTCATGCAGCGAATGGTGGATTTCGCCCGCGAGAACGGCGTGATCCTGGTGCACGACAACGCCTACGCGGAGCTGGGCTTCGACGGGTATCAACCGCCGAGCATCATGCAGGCCGAAGGGGCCAAGGACTGCGCGGTCGAGCTGTACTCGATGACCAAGTCGTTCTCGATGGCCGGTTGGCGGATGGCCTATGTGGTGGGCAACGCCGAGATCGTGGCGGCGCTCACCAAGCTCAAGAGCTATCTCGATTACGGGACGTTCCAGCCCATCCAGATCGCGGCGACGGTGACGATGAACGAGGACCCGGACCACCCCCGGGAGGTCCAGCCCGTCTACCAGTCGCGGCGTGACGCGTTGTGTGACGGGCTGAACCGGATCGGCTGGGAGCTCACGCCGCCCCAGGGCACGATGTTCGTGTGGGCCCCCATTCCCGAGCCGTACCGGGAGATGGGTTCGGTGGAGTTCGCGTCGTATCTGGTGCGGGATGCGAACGTGGCGACCTCGCCGGGGGTGGGTTTCGGCCCTGGCGGTGACGGGTACGTCCGCTTCGCGCTCATCGAGAACGAGCAGCGCATCGCCCAGGGCATCCGCAACCTCCGCAAGGCGCTCGTGAAGTTGCACTGAATCGCCTGCTGCCCGGTTGCGGGTAGGAACGAGAACAGGTTCTAGGCTCGGCGCCCATGTCCATGCCCAGCGATATCGCCGTGATCGACACCATGATCGGGTTCCCGCACCGGGACATGAAAGCCACGTACCGGTTCATCACCGTCCAGACCAAGGACGCCGAATCGAAAGAGGATTTCGAGTTTCCCGCCGAGTACCTGTTCGGCGAGGTCCCGGACTCCAAGCTGCGCGACGTGGACGATCCGATCGCGCTGACCGTGGCCGAGATGGACCGATGGGGGGTCGCGCAGGGGCTGGTGGGTGTCACGACGGCCGAGGATTCCCAAGGTGCCGAGGCGCTGCGCCGTTACCCCGACCGGTTCATTCCCGGGGCCCCGGTCGACCCCAACCGTGGCATGGACGCGATCCGGGACCTCACCCGCCTGTACGAGACGCATGGGATCCGGGCGGTGTCGGTGTTCCCGGCCGGCACGTTCCCGCAGGTGGCGATCAACGACAAGCTCATGTACCCGATCTACGCCAAGTGCGTGGAGTTGGGTATCGCCGTGTTCTGCTGCGCCGGAGTGCCTGGTCCGCGGCTGAAATTCGCCCCGCAGCGCGTCGAGCTGATCGACGAGGTGTGCTTCGACTTCCCCGAACTCGTCTTCGTCACTCGACACGGCTGTGAGCCGTGGACCGATCTGGCCGTGAAGCTGATGCTCAAATGGCCGAACCTGTACTACTCGACGTCCGCTTTCGCGCCGCGGTACTACCCGGAGGCGATCGTGGACTACGCCAACACCCGGGGCGCTGACAAGGTCATCTACGCCGGCTACTTTCCCATGGGGCTGTCGCTGGAGCGGATCATGACCGAGATGGGCGACGTCGCCTTCGACGATGACGTGTGGCCCAAGTTCCTGCGGGCGAACGCCGCCCGGGTGCTCGGCCTGGACGGCTGAGCGCGATGGCGCAAGTTCACCCCGGCGTCGCGGTCGGCACGGTGTTTCCCGCTCGGGTCACGTGCCGACCTCCCAGGCTGTCTCCCATGGCGTCGGGGGTTTCAGTGCCGACGAGGAGCAGCTAGTCACGATTATGGTTTGGCGATCAACAATTCGACGGAGAATCCTCCTTCGGCTCACCCCGGCCAGAAGGTCGACTATGTATTTGCGGGTAGGTTCTGGACCCGAGATGCTTCCGGCGTGCAGGACCGACGGCGTGGGACGGGGTCAGTTCACTGTTTGGTCATCGGAACGTTCCGGTGGGCCAGTTGAAATCTGGGATCGCTGCTCCGCTGGCGCTTTCCCTCGTTACTGGCAGTCGCCGTTCGAAGCTTCCGCAACCGGTAGCTTCGGTCGTGTGGCAGTGTCGGCAGCGGGTGTGGCGCAATAGAAGTGTCAATGGCGGGGCTCGTCGGGGATGCGCACGACGACCGGGTCGGCTGCGTTGGTCGCCCACTCCGGAACCGGCGCAGTGCCGGTGGCACCGGCATGGAGGTCGAGGAGACGGTCGGCCACCCAGGCGGGGGAGTTGAACGCGCCGGCGTCGGCGAGCCCGCGGAAGCGCTCCACCTTCGGGAACCGATCAGCCGGTGTGGCGCGGATGAGGGCCTGCATGTCGGTGTCGACCACGCCCGGTGCGACGGCGAACGCCGACAGTCCGTGCGGTGCCTCCTCGGCAGCCACGACGCGGGTGAGCTGGTCGACGGCGGCTTTGGTGGCGCAGTAGGGCGCCCAGCCCTCGTACACGCTGCGTGCCGCGCCCGAGGTGATGTTCACCAGCGTCCCGGGTTCGCTGCGATCGTGCACGATGGCGGCGAACGCGCGGGTACCCCAGATCACGCCGAGCAGGTTCACCTCGACGTGGGTGGTCACCGCGTCGACCGGCGCGTCGCGCAACGGGCCGATCGGGTCGAGCACCCCGGCGTTGTTGACCCACAACTCGATCGGGCCGAGCTCGTTGGTGACCTGCGTGGCGAAGGCCGCGACGGCGTCTGCGTCGCGCACGTCGACCGATGCGGCCCGGCCGGCCGGGGTGCCCGCGGGCAGCTCCGGTCCCCTCCGGGCGCACAGCCCGAGCGCATATCCGGCCCGGGCGAGCGCCTCGGCGATGCCGGCACCGAGGCCCCGGCTCGCACCGGTGACGACGGCGACGGGACGTGCGGTGGAATCCTCGGGCTGCTGCGCGCCGGGAGCGTCATCAGTCGAGTCCATCCCCCGAGTCTCGCGCGCCGCTCCACGCCCTGAACTTCGGGAGGTGTTGTGCGCTGGTCGCACAACACCTCCCGAAGTTTGGTGGGGCGGGCACTAGCATCGGTTCGTCATGGCCAAAGCACCGGTGCTCACGCCCCAGGGCGAAGATTTTCCCCGCTGGTACCAGGACGTCGTCGCGAAAGCGGGCCTGGCGGAGAACGGGCCGGTGCGCGGCACGATGGTGATCCGGCCCGACGGCTACGCCATCTGGGAACGCATGCAGGCCGAAGTGGACGCCCGCATCAAGGCGACCGGGTCGCGCAACGCCTACTTCCCCCTGTTCATCCCGGAGTCCTACATGACCCGGGAAGCCGACCACGTCGAGGGGTTCAGCCCCGAGTTGGCCGTGGTCAC
>CAZEAV010000044.1:6918-10986 GCA_964510215.1 uncultured Iamiaceae bacterium | reverse complement strand
CCGACGCAATCTGGCTCCCCGTTGGCTTCGACCGTGGCGTTAGCCGTCCGGCACCGTCGGCGAGGGTGGTGTCGAAGTTATGCCAGGCTTTCGTGTCCGGGTCCTGCCAGCGCGCCGGAGACTGGGACAGGTCGATCGTGCGGGATCCGTCTGCGTTCCGGAATACCTGGCGGGTCGGGGTCGTCTGCGACGCGTCGACCGTGGAGGTCGCGGCATGGTATCCGGCGGACTTGGAGGTCTTCGCGATGCGACCGGCAAGGTCCTGCGTGCTGAGCGACGAAGAAGACGTCTTCGTCGGCGTCACATGCTTGGGCGCCCCCGCAGGTAGTGGAGGCAACTTCGCCGCCGCTTCAGGGTCGAACTTGGCCGCGGTGCCCCCCCCACTGCGGTCGCTGACGCGGTCGGAACCACCAATGCCACCGCCGCCAGCGGCACGACTGCCAGACCCGTCGCGCCACATTGCCTCAACCCAGAACGTTTCGACACCACAACTCTCCCAATCGTCATGCCGGCGCCGAAGCGTCACGCATATCGGCTTGCGATGAGCGACCATACACCCTCGCGACGTGTCTATGTGTGACGATTTCATTACAGAACGTGGCCCCTCCCGCCGCCCTCCCCGTGGATCGCCCAAACGTCGGGGACGCTGGGCACCGTCTGGGCTCTACGATTGCCGGACGATGGACGAGCGTCGCGTCGCGGCCCTGATGGAGGGGTTGCGCTCCAATGAGGTCGAGGATCGCCGGGTCCGGGGGGAGGTCAACGACCTCCCGGACTCCTCGACGCGCTCGCTGCGCCAGATCATCCGCACCAACGTCCTCACCCCGTTCAACTTCCTGCTCGGTGGCCTGCTCGTGGTCATCCTCGTCGTCGGTCCCGCGAACGATGCGCTCTTCGGCGGCGTGATCATCGCCAACACCGCCATCGGCATCATCCAGGAACTGCGCGCCAAACACACCCTCGACAAACTCTCGGTGCTGTCCTCGCCGCGGGCCACGGTGCGGCGGGACGGCCAGTCACTTCAGGTGGCGGTGAACGATCTGGTCCTGGATGACATCATCGAGCTGGCCCCGGGCACCCAGATTCCCGTCGACGGCGAAGTGGTGGTCTCCCGCTCCCTCGAAGTCGACGAGAGCCTGCTCACCGGCGAATCCGACGCCATCAGCAAGGAGCCCGGCGGCCAGGTGCTCTCGGGCAGCTTCGTCGCCGCAGGATCCGGCGCGTTCCAGGCACGCAAGGTGGGCGCCGACGCGTACGCCTCACAGATCGCCGCGGACGCAAAACGCTTCACCCTGGCACGATCCGAGCTGCGCAGCGGCGTCGACCTCATCATCAAACTCGTCGGAATTCTGATGATTCCGACCGGGATCCTGTTGCTGGTGAACCAGATACGGCTCCACCTGGGGATCGCGGAAGCGGTCGGCGGCACGGTGGCCGGCCTGGTCGCCATGGTGCCCGAAGGTCTGGTGCTGCTGACCAGCATCGCGTTCGCAGCCAGTGTGGTGCGACTGGGTCGACGCAAGGTGCTCGTCCAGGAACTGCCCGCGGTGGAGACCCTGGCACGGGTGGACGTGATCTGTCTGGACAAGACCGGCACCCTCACCGAAGGTGACCTTGTGTTGCACCGGGTGGTGCCCGGCCCCGGCGCCACCGACGCCGATGCCCGGGCGGCGCTGGCCGCCCTGGTCGTGGTGGAAGAAAGCCCGAATGCGACGCTGCGGGCCCTGGCGCGCGGCGTCGCTCCAGACGCGGTCGACGCACACGGCACCCCGATTCCCGACGCGCCGGCGGTGGTGGGCATCCGTGCCGGTGTGCAGCACGCCACCCCGTTCTCCTCGGCCCGCAAGTGGTCGTCCGCGACCTTCGAGGGCACCACCTGGGTGTTGGGTGCCCCCGACGTGCTGCTCCGCCACATCTCCGGTACCAATGCCCTGGCCGAAGCGGTCGAGACCTACGCCACACAGGGTCAGCGGGTGCTGCTGCTGGCCACCTCGACGACCACCCCCCGCGACAACGAGCTCCCCCAGGGGCTGCAACCCCACTCGATCGCCCTGTTGGAGGACAAGATCCGCGCAACGGCCGCCGACACGCTCGCGTACTTCGCGGCCCAGGACGTCGCGGTGAAGGTGATCAGCGGCGACCACCCCGCCACCGTGACCGCCGTCGCCCGCAAAGCAGGTCTGGAAGTGACCGAGGGATTCGACGCGGCCCGGCTACCCGAGGACCCCGACGGCCTCGCGGCAACGCTCGATGCGTACTCGGTGTTCGGTCGGGTCGCACCACAACAGAAGCGGGGGATGGTCCGGGCCCTGCAATCCCGCGGTCACGTGGTCGCCATGACCGGAGACGGCGTCAACGACGTCCTCGCCCTCAAAGACGCCGACATCGGGGTGGCGATGGGCTCGGGCGCCGACGCGACCCGTGCCGCCGCGCAACTGGTGTTGCTCGATTCGGACTTCGCGGCACTGCCGCCGGTCGTCGCCGAAGGCCGCCAGGTCATCGCCAACATCGAACGGGTCGCGAACCTGTTCCTGACCAAGACGGTGTACGCGATGCTGCTCGCCCTGGCAGTCGGCGTCGCCGGACTGCCGTTCCCCTTCCTGCCCCGTCATCTCACCCTGGTCGGTTCGCTCACCATCGGCATCCCGGCGTTATTCCTCGCGCTCGCCCCGAACACGACCCGGGCACAACCCCACTTCGTCGCCCGGGTCATGCGGTTCGCGGCACCGGCCGGCCTGCTGTGCGCCGCCGCGACCTTCGCCGGCTACTACCTCGCGATCGCCGACCAGGGGCTCGACCTCGACCAGCAACGCACCACCGCGACCCTGGTGCTGGTCGCGCTCGGGTTGCTCATCCTCATCCGGCTCGCCCGCCCGATGTCGACGTGGCGCAAGCTGCTGGTCGGAGCGATGGTCGCCGCATTCGCGCTGGTCCTGATCGTCCCGTTCGGTCGGGAATTCTTCGCGCTCAGCCTCCCCGGTCCACTGGCGTTCGTTGCCGTGATCGGCATCGTCGCCGTCGCCTGGTGGATCATCGAGGCCACCGGCCGCCTCCAGCGAATCTACCGGCGACCCTTCGAACGCCTCCTGGCTGCACAGGACCGCACGAACACCCGGGAGATCACCCGACGTACCGATCGAAACACCGAAAGCACCGGAATCATCACCGGGGACTGGCCGGCAGCGCGGACCCAGGTGTTCGACGCGGCCGACGCGCCCACCGAGGCCGCGGCCGCCACGGTGCCCGAAACCCGGAACGCACCGGAGAGCCGGCATCCTCCGGGCTGAGCCTTTCGGCCATAGTTCACCGTCAAACCTCACCCAGGGACATGCGCCGCCGATGGAATCTTTCGTCCCGGGAGGCCCGCATGCAAGAAGTCGCCGACGTGCTCCGGCAGGAGCGAACCACGCTCGAACGCCTGCTCTATCGTCTCACGTCCTTGCGCGCGCTTCTGGACGATCGGGACGTGGAGTTCCTCACCTGGGCGGCACTCGACGTGGAATCGGCACGGAATCAGGTCCGCGAGGTCGACCTTCTCCGGGCGGCGCAGGTCCAGTTGCTCGGCGTACGCGGGCCCTCGCGCAGCGTCCCCACGCTCCGTCAGCTCGCCTCGCTCGCCAGGGAACCCTGGGCCGGCATGCTGCGTTATCACCACGACGAGCTGACCGACCTCGTCGCCGAGATCGAGGTCGTCCGTCACCGCGCCGCGGAGTTGGCCCGTCAGGGAATCCGCCGGACCGCCGACGCACAGGCCGGTGACCGCGCCCGCCGCGACTCCCGGCGCGCACCGCGACGCGAACGCGTCCACAGCCCCATCGAGGGTCGGCCGGCCACGGCGCCGCCGAAGCTGTCGAGCTGGTCGCCGCTGACGTTCAGCGACGACATCGGCCCCGACGACAACGATCTGACGCTGCTCACGACCGAGTCCGCCTACCAGGACGCCCTCACCGCGAGTGGCACCCTGCAGGTTCCCTCACTGATCGCGTTCCTGCACTGATCTGACCCGATCGGGCGTCGGCTGTTTTGCTTTGAAGTTCGGGCGGGCCTGCGGCCCTACTCACTTCGGCT
>CAZEAV010000044.1:3507-6818 GCA_964510215.1 uncultured Iamiaceae bacterium | reverse complement strand
TCGGGCGGGCCTGCGGCCCTACTCACTTCGGCTTCGCCACCGCTCCACGCCAACCCAGCTGCTCCGCCTGGCGGCTGCGCAACGTTCGCTTTGAAGCTCGGGCGGGCCTGCGGCCCTACTCACTTCGGCTCGCCAATCACTCCGCGATGATGTGGCCCGAGGCACCCCGTTCGGCGTCGTTGAACTTGTGCGTCACCATGGCATACATCCCCTTGGCGGGCACGGTGAACTCCACGAACCCGCCCTGGGCGGGCATCAGGCCCAGCACCTGAGCGGCCCCGTGCTCGGGGTTGTCTCGCCGGAGCAGGTACGCGCCTTCGGAGAACACCGTGTCGAACTGTGCGCCCACGACATGGAACGCCGAGAGCTCGTTCGGGCCGACGTTCGAGACGAAGATGCGCACCCGGTCGCCCGTGCGCACCCGGATCGGGTCGGTCACGTACTGGTTGTAGTAGCCGTTGAACACCACTGCGTCGGCGAGTCCGGCTCTGGCTTTGGCCAGATCGGTCTCGGCGCCTTGGCGCCCGAAGTAGAGCTCGGACTGCACGAGCAGGTACTCGTGGTCGACCTCGGGGAGGTCGGGAGGATCGATCACCACCGCGCCGTACATGCCGTTCGCGATGTGATGGAGGACCGGGGCGGTACCGCAGTGGTACATCCACACGCCCGAATGCTCCGCGGTGAACGAATAGGTGAGCGATTGGCCTGGTTGGATCGTCCGCATGTCCACGTCCATCGAGGTCTGCGAAGCGTGGAAGTCCAGCGAATGGCCCATCGAGCCCTTGTTCACCAGCTTGACGTTGAAGGTGTCCCCGACATGACCGCGCAACGTCGGTCCGGGGACGGTCCCGTTGAACGTCCACATGAGCTGCTTGACTCCCGGGGCAACCTCCATCTCGACATCGGTGGCCACGAAGGTCAGGTTGTGGACCTTGGAGGCCGGCGCGGGAGCGAGTGTCGGATCTTTCGCCTTGAACCCCTTGGCCGGCTTCGCCGTCGGGTCGAGGGTGGCATCGTCCGGGTCGATCCCCGACGGAGACGCGGCGGTCGTCGGGTCGTGATGAGCGGCCCGGGCAACCCCGGCGCCATCGGCTGGGTCGGTCACGGAGATGTCCATCACCATGCCGGCGGAACGGTGGCCCGGCAGGGTACAGAAGCCCTGCTGGGTCGCCTGGATCGCCGGGGTCTTCAGGACCGCCGATTTCCCCGGCGCCAACTTCGGCGTCGCCACCTGGCCGACCTGCAGGTCGTGGGCTTGGGAACCGTCGTTGGTCACCTTCAGCACCAAGCTCGTTCCCTTGGCGACTTCCAGCTTTGCCGGCTTGACGAAGAACTCGCCGAGAGAGACCTGCACGGTCTTCGTGGTGGGTTCCGACGTCGACGCCGTCAGGTCACTCTTCTGGGTGTCACCGGTGAACAGCGCCCAGGCGAGGATCGCGCCGACGGCGACGATCGTGGCGAATGCCATCGTCGCGATGAGGCCGACGTCGCCCATCCGGTCCCGCAACCTGGACCGCAGTCGAGACCGGGCCTCGTCCTCGCCCGTCGTGTCCAGATCCCAATCGGCAGGTTCGCTCATGATCCGGCTCCTTGTGCAATGAATCTCGAGCACGGTCATCGTGACGCAGCGCATCCGCGGCCCACAGGGCCGAAGGTCCCTTCGCAGGTGCGACTCCGGTCACCCGCCCCGGGTCAAGCCAGAGGAACCTGCCAGACCAGGTCGGTACCATGGCCGACGGTCGAGTCCACGCTGAAGGTCCCACCCAGTCGTTCGGCCCGCTCGCGGAGGTTTCCGAGCCCGTCACCACCGGTGACCGCATCCGGAGAGAATCCGACGCCGTCGTCGTGAATGACCACCCGCACCACCTCGTCCACATCCGTGACGACATCGATCACCACGTGCTGTGCACGGCCGTGCCGGTGGGCGTTCGCCAGACCTTCGCGCACCACGGCAACCACCGCGTCGGCGATGGCACCCGCCGGTCCGGTCGCGGAGCGACCCACCATGTGCAGGGTGACATCGATCCCGAGCGCCACGGACTGGGCGTCCACGATCCGCTGCAGGCGGTCGCCCAGGTGCTCGGAGGCGGCGTTGCGCCGGCGCAGGTCGTGGATCACGCTCCGGATCTCGCCGATCGTCGAATCGATCTCGTCGACCGCGCTGCGAACTGCGTCCGCCATCTTGGATCCGTCACCGGCAAGCGAGGCCTGCAGTGCCAGACCGGCGCCGTAGAGCCGCTGGATCACGGTGTCGTGCAGGTCCCGACCGATGCGTTCCCGATCGTCCACCATCGCCAGCCGTTGCTGTGCGATACGCAGGGATTCCTCGGCCATCCGACGCTCGGTGAGATCCCGGATCACCGCGATCACGAACGATTCACCGCCCCGGTCGACCGGCGACAGGCTGACCTCGACGGGAAAGTCCCGTCCGTCGACGTGGTGTCCCAGCAACTCCAGACCCGAGCCCATTTCGCGACGACGCGGATGTCGCCCGTAACTCTCGCGATGGGCCGCGTGGGCACCCCGGAGGCTCTCGGGCAGCAGCTCGTCGACCTCGTGACCTTCGAGCGTCTCGTCGTGGAATCCGAACAGCTCGTGTGCCCGCCGGTTCGCGAGCACGATACGCCCGTCGGCTCCCGCGACGATCATGGCGTCGGGCGCGGCGTCGACGATCGCCCAGGCCATGTCCGCATCGTCGGTCACCATGCCCAGGTCGGACTCGGTGCTCACCGCCCCAGGCTATGCCACGAATCGATCCGATAGCCCGCGGTGCCCGGCGTTCGGCGTCGGAACCGGATCAGACCGAGAGTCGCTCAGACCAGTCGCTCCGGCTCGCGATGGCGCCCGCATAGCGGGCTTTCCGCTTCGCGACCCGCCCGACCGGATCGCCGGCGTCGTGACGTCCGGTGGCGTACTGGGCCTGGATGCCTTCACGCAGCATCAGCAGCGCTTCCGAACGCAACTGGGAGATCCGGGACTCGGTCACCCCCAGCTCGTCCGCCAGATCCTGGGATTTGCGCCCATGGATGAAATAGCCCGATATCACCGTGCGATGGCGATCGGGCAGCAGGTCGACCGCGTCGTGCATGTAGGACAGCAACTCACGATGTTCGAGTTCCTCGGACGGTTCCAGCGAATCGTCGTCGCTGAGCATCTCCACGAGCGTGAGCTCCTCGTCCGCGTCGTTGACCTCGTACTCCAAGGCCAACACGACCGACCGGAACAACCGGTCACGCAGACGGTGCAACTCGTCCCGCGTGAGACCGAGCGCCTGGGCGATCTCCTCGTTCGGCGGTTTCCGACCGAGTTCG
>CAZEAV010000044.1:0-3497 GCA_964510215.1 uncultured Iamiaceae bacterium | reverse complement strand
TCGGAGGCCAGGCGCTGTTCGATGCTCTCCAGGCGCCGCGCATTGTTCCGGACCGAGCGTGGCGCCCAGTCCGCCGCCCGGACCGCATCCAGGATCGCGCCGCGGATCCGACGGGCGGCGAAACGATCGAAGGGAACGCCGCGATCGGGGTCGAAGCGCCGGGCGGCCTCGACCAGTCCGAGTGCGCCCGCAGTGGCCAGTTCTTCCCGGTCGACGTGACGGGGGAAGTGCACCGCGACCTGAAACACCACATGGCGGACCAGGGGCAGGTGCTCCTCGATCAGCGCTGAACGACGTTGTTCGTCAATGGTGCCCATCAAGATCCCTTCCTGAATCGAGTCGAATACTCACTTCGGCATCCGCCTCGGACTACTTGAACCCCTCGGGTCATGCGCACTGGGCTGCCGCCGCCTTCATCGCACAGCTGACACCGGCGGTGTTCAGATACTCGCTCTCCCCGGAGATCGCAAGCACGAGGCATACGGAAACATCATGGACAATTTCAACACACACTGACATGGCGTGCCAATCGTTACACGTCTGTCACGCGTTCGCAGTGGCTACTCGCCCGCCGCAGCGCCTTCGAACACCGCCGCCCGTACGCCCCGACGCGCCAGCTCCGACAGGAACGCCAATGCCTCGACCTGGGTCGCGACACCGCCGACACCGGGCCCCATCACACGTCCTTCGGCGGCCCACACCGTCGCCACGGCTGCCACGGCCGCGCCGGCGACCGCCGGCCGATCCATGGCACCGAGCACGACCGTTTCGCTCACGTCCGCCAGACGACCCCGCACCTCGATGCGGATCGCCCCGACCGCCCCCTCGGGATGGGGCGGTCGCAGCATCGGCAATCGGGCGAGCATCCGGTCCCGGCGCGTCCCGGCCATCCTGGCGGTGATCCGTTCCACCCCGGGTGCGGCCGGCTGGAGCAGCAGCGGCTCGCTCTGCGCGCCCCGATAACAGTCCGCGGCGCCCACGGGGTCGGGAAACCAACACAGCTCCCGACCCGAACCGGAGGCTTTGGTCACCCAGGCGCCGTCACTCCACTCCAGTGCCCGGCCGGCGAAGTTCCGGTGGTGTTGGTGCGCGCAGGCCGGTCCCCCGGTGCCCAGCCATGCCACGTGAATCTCGTCGACCGTGTCGAACCAGGACGTCCCGTGCCTGGCCAGCGCACAGCTGAGTCCGGGAGAGAACGTCGCGCCGACCACGACCGGCACGCCGAGCTGCGTCGCCTCCGCGTCCAGATCGACCAGCTCCTGCACCTCGGACAGGGCATCGGTGGTGGCGACGACCGGTCTCCGGAACTCGAGCATTCGCCGCACCTGGGGCGCCTGCGTCGTGGCCGGGCCGGCGAGGAGGGTCGCATCGCATTCCGCCACCTCCTCTGGCAGCACGTCTCCGGTGGTCCAGGGAGCCTCGACGGCGATCGGACCCAGCACTTCGGCCACCGCGGCCCGTTTCGCAGCATGTGGCTCGCACACGACGATCTCGGTGACCCCGGGAGTGGAGGCCACCTGACGGGCTGCCCGCGCCCCCAGCGCTCCCAGACCGACGACTGCGATGCGCATCAGCGGAGATCGGGGCCCGAAAGCTCCCGCCAACCGCCGTCACGGGGAGCCACCCCACCTGATCCACGCAGGCGGATCGCCGCCGCGACGATGGCCGCGGCACCGAGAGCGACCAGCGCCCGCCGCACCAGGGTCATCACCGGGAACCGTGACTGTGCCATGCGGGCTGCCCCTTTGCGTGGTCGTCGTGTTCGTGGGGCTAGCAGGAGTCGAACCTGCGACCTCACCCTTATCAGGGGTGCGCTCTAACCAACTGAGCTATAGCCCCGCTCTGTGTGAAGCATGCAACGTTAGTGCCGCGTCGGGCAACATTGGAAGTCCGTCACGCCGGGCGTGAACGTCGCATTCGTGCGGTGACGCGGCACTGGTTCCAAGGCCAGGATACGGGCCGGCCGGCATGTCGGATCGACCGGTCCGGGACATCCTCGGATGTCACGTCAGATCTCGTCGACCTCGTCGGTTTCGATCACGGTGAAGCGCAGACCGCCGGTCAATTCCGCGATCAGATTGATCACGCCCGCCCACAAGGTGACGATGATGGTTCCCGCCGCAAGCAGAATCGCACCGACGAGCGCCGCACCCCGGAACAACTGAGCGCCGTTGAACGACCAGTTGTCGAAACCGATTTCGCGCATGAACTGCTCGACGTGATGGACCTGGCCTGTCGCATTCGCCAACGACCAGGCCACGGCGATGGCGATGAGGAACACCACGTAGAAGACCAACCCGCCCAGCAGCGCCACTTTGAACACCGACCAGAGTTGGATGTGGCGCACGATACGGATAACCCGTCGGCCGGGCCGACGCGACGGTTCGAAGAACGGCTCGCGCTCGCGCCCGGAGTCGACCGGGGGGTCGGTTTCCGTCGACGTCCGTTGGCGCGTGCCTACCCGACGGGCCGGATCTGCGGCCGTCGGGGCCGTGTCGGATGCGCGTCCAGAAGTGGTGGCGCCGCCGAAGGCGGCCTCGGGGTCAGCGTCGATCAGTTCGGCCGTCGTGCGCGTACGGGCGACGCGCCCGGTGGGCGTCGACTCGGATGATGCCACCGGTTCAGTCTACGGCCCTTCCCCGGCGGCGTCGGGCACCGGCTCCGCGGCCGCCGTCGCGCGCCGGTGCGCAATCTCGACGACGACCACGACCGTTGT
The DNA here is from genome assembly GCA_964510215.1 of uncultured Iamiaceae bacterium. Lineage (GTDB taxonomy): Bacteria > Actinomycetota > Acidimicrobiia > Acidimicrobiales > Iamiaceae > JAFDWI01. The sequence continues at coordinate 781 of CAZEAV010000044.1, read as the reverse complement.
CGAGGCACGGCGGAACGAAACCAGCTCCGCGCCGTTGCCGGCCGCCAGTCGGGCCGCGACGGCCCGCGCGCGCCCGTCGTCGGGTTCAACTGCTGCGGCCAGGGCCGCCGCGTCGGCGGCATTCTGCGCCCGTGCCCTCCCCACGACCCGAAACCCGAGACCGGCCGCGCCCACGGCGAGCATCGCGACAAGGACGAGGACTCCGGCCATGAGCGGAACGACCTGGCCGTTTTGCTTTGAAGCTCGGGCGGCGACTCCGTCGCCTACTCGCTTCGGCCGTGTGACCTGTTCGGGCTCCGCCCTCACCGACTCCGTCGATCCCGGTTTCCCCCTCGACGCTGCTCCGCCTGGCGGACTCCGCAGCCTGGCGACCTGATCAGGGATCCGGGACATGCACAAGACGTACCCGCTACGTTGCGAAACCAAACCTCACCGGCGACCAGCGGTCGCGGCGACTCAATCCGTTTCGTCCTCGCCGGTCAGCACCGGGGCCACGGCCGCCACGTACTGGCCCTCGTCCAGGTTCATGACCCGGACGCCGGTGGCGTCCCGGCCCTGGGAGGAGATCTCACGCACCGGCATCCGGATGACCGTGCCCCCCGACGCGATCACGAAGATCTCGTCGTCCAGACCCACCATGAACGCGGCGGCGACCGCGCCCCGGCTGGCGGTCAGCCTGATGCCACGCACCCCCTGGATACCCCGGTTCTTGGTGTGGAAATTCTCCAGCTTGGTGCGTTTGCCGTAACCGGTGTCGGTCACGATCAGGATCGTGGCGTCG
>CAZEAV010000043.1:0-11061 GCA_964510215.1 uncultured Iamiaceae bacterium | reverse complement strand
GGTGTCCCAGCGGTGGCTGACGACCATCGCGCACGTCTCGGACATCCCGTAGCCGACCGGCATGTTCCAGGACGTGTCGCCGTCGACGCTCGGGTGCCGGGTGAACACGGACTTGCCGTACACCTGGCGCAGCGACGACAGATCGGTCATGTTCCAGTGCGCGTGTTCGGCGAGTGCCCGGTTCTGGTGGGGGAGCGCGTAAGGCTCGGTCACCCGTTCGCGTTCCAGCAGACGGAGGGCCGCGCCGGGGTCGAAGGTCTCCTGCAGCACGCAGGTGCCGCCCATGGCCAGGGTCGCGCCGACCGCGGAGTTCAGTCCGGCCGACCAGAACATCGGCAGCGGGCTCCACATGCGCGTAGCCGCGTCGCGGCGGAACACCCGGCCCTGCAGCCAGAACGCGAGCGCGGGTCCGTGCTGGGAGTGCACCATCGCTTTCGGGGTGGACGTGGTGCCCGAGGAAAACAAGATGAGTCCGTCGTCGTCGGGATCGACTGCACCGAGGCGCGCGATCACCGCGGTGTCCAGTTCCGGCCGACCCGCGGAGGTGAGCCAGAAATCCCATTCCTTGTTCCCGAACGCAATGACGTTTCTCAGCTCGGGCACCTCGGTGCGCAATGTGGCGATCTCGGACGGGAAGTCTCGGTCGAGCAGCCGGGTCTGGGTGAGCAGGGTCTTCACCTCGGCGGCGCGCAGCATCGTGGCGAGTTCCGGCGGCGGGGCGAACGTGGAACACAGCACCGGCACCGCGCCGATGAGCGCGGCGCCGAACGTCGCGGCAACCGCTTCGGGCCGGTTCCCCATGAGGATGCCGACGCGGGTTCCCGGCGTGGTGCCGTCCGCCAGCAGGGCCCGCGCGATGGCGTCGGTGTGCACCACGAGCGCGTTGTAGGACCAGCGGGTGGTCGCAGCGGTGATCGGGTCGTCGAACACGAGCGCTTCGTGGCTGCCGTAGCGGGAAGCGATGTCGGGGACGAACCTGGCCAACGTCGTGGCGCCGATGCCGGTCACGGTGTCCAGCGGCGGCCCGCTGAACCTGGTCACGCGCGCGGCTCCGCGGCGGGCGGGCGACGACGCGACGGTGTCGATTGCATAGACCACGGGGATGTTAGCCGGGCGCCCGGCACGAACCTGACGTCGGTGTCAGAAACCGCTGATACGGGCGTCCTGGTGGGGTGGGACTTCGGGTGGGCGGGACACCTGGAAGACTTTTCTCATCTGCCTGCAAGGTTTCGGCGCTCCCGGGACTCGTACCCGGTGAACGGAGAGGACACCACTTGACCGAGCGCGAGCAGTGGGAAGCGATCTATGGCGAACAACGCACGTCGCTGGTGGCGTACGCCACCATGTTCCTGGGGTCTGGTCCGGCCGCCGAGGACGTGGTGCAGGACGCGATCGCGGGCCTGCTCGCGTCGCCGCATCTCGAGGTCGACGACCCCAAGGCCTACCTGTGGCGGACCGTGGCCAACCGGTGCCGCCGGGAGTCCCGCCGGGCGAAACGATGGCGCCGGTTCGATCCGGGCGATCTGGCCCCGTGGCTCGACCGACCCTCGATCGACCTGTTGGACGCCGTCGGTCGGCTCACGCCCCGCCGCCGCAACGCCGTGCTGCTGCGCTACTACCTGGATCTTCCGGTGACCGAGGTGGCCGAGTGGATGGCCTGCGCCCCGTCCACGGTGTCCTCACTACTGAACCGGGCGTACCGGGACCTGGAGAAGCACCTGCGATGAACGAGATTCCCGAATCCGACGAAGCCCGCCTGCGCGCCCGGTTGCACACGATCGGTGGCGTGATCGAGGGGCGCATCGACGCGGGCCGGCGCGTCCTGTTCGAGCCCGGGCGGCCGCCGCGTCCCAGCGTGTGGCGCCTGCGCGGCTTGGTGGTCGGCGGCGCGGTCGCCGTGGTCGTGCTGGTGCTGGTCGGCGTGTTCTCGGTCGGCGGGGGCGGGGGCAGGACCGACGTCGCGACCGGACCGGTGGCGCCCGCCGCACTCGAGGGCCGATCGATTCCCCCGATCGGCGCGGTGGTGAGCACGCCCGGGGGCATCGTGCTGGTGTCGGCGTCCCACGGCGGCCACCCTGGGGTGTATGCGCCCGACGCGCGCGGTCACTACGCCTGGCACGTGCGACGCGACGTGCCCCCGCTCGCGCCGGTGTCGGCCTGGATGGACGGTCCGATCCTGCGGATCGTCGGGCACCGTTGTCCCGCCTACCGCGGTGCCACCCTTTCGGACACGCACGGCGAATCGGATCTGGGATGCCCGTCCGCGTCGCTCGTTGCGCTCGGCTTCGAGATGGGCGCCGGCACCTGGACCGATCACGTGCGCACCGTGGACACCCACGGCACCGTGACCGACATCGTCGGTGGGAGTGGGCGCCGGGCCGTCGCGAAGAGGACGGACTACCCCCAACAGGTCCCGCTCGGGCTGATCGATCTCGAATCCGGCTCGATCACGAACCTCACCGGCGCGGACGATGCCTCCACCAGCGTGATGGCGGTCTGTCCCTCCGGAGGCACCTTCCTGGTCGTGCGGCGCTCCGGCAGCGGCACGACGATGAGCGCCGGGCCCGACGCGAGTCCGTCGGAGCTCGACCGCAAGGTCGCCGGCATCGAAGCGGTGGAGCGGGTCGACGGATCCCGGCTGAGCCCCGTGTCATTCGACGATCTCGGACTTGCCGCCGCGCCGGTCTGGTACCGCTTCGGCGGTTGCATCGACGGCGGCATGGTGGTCCAGCCCGAGTGGACCGATCGCGGTCACGCGCCCGTGGCCGAGGTGGTGACGCTGCACCGGCCCTCCGGAATGCTGCGGGCACGCACGTTGCCGACCGCTCCGCTCACCGGGTCCACGGTCACCTACTCGAGCGACCTCACCCAGTCGACGGTCCTGGCCCGCGTCGCCGTGGATGCCGCCGGCCACGCGTCGCACACCACCGAGGTGGCGGTCCTCGGCCACGACGGCCAGTGGCGACGTCTGCGCTCGAGGGTCGCCACGGTGTCCAGCGTGGCGGTGGACGCGGCCGGCAACGTCTACCGGCCGATGACGAGACGAGGCGCCCGGGCGGTCGAGGGACAGGCGCTCCACCTCATGGACTGAGTTGACTGGGCGTCGGCGGCGGCTTCGCCTTGCCGAGCCGCCTTCGGCATCGCTGCGGGTCGGTGGGGCTGCTCTGCCTGGCGGCGGCGCAGCGTTGGGGTGTTGTTTGGGCGTCGGCGGCGGCTTCGCCTTGCCGAGCCGCCTTCTCTACAGGCGAAATTTGGAGGCAAAGGGTCGAATGGCAGCCATTTCCGTCCAAATTTCGGGGTCGGGGGTACGCTGCGTTGCCGATGGACCCGGCGATGCCACCGACGATTGCCCACGTCTTCGACGCCGCGCTCGCCGACGATCCCGACCGGGAAGCACTCGTCACCCGCTCGCGTCGCCTGACCTACGCCGAGCTGCACGCCGAAGCCGACCGGGCCGCCCACGCGCTGGCCGCGCTCGGGGTGCGGCCCGGCGACCGCGTCGCGGCGTCACTGCCGAATGAGGCAGACGTGGTGCTCGCGTTCCACGGGGCGATGCGCCTCGGGGCGATCTGGGTGGGCATCAACCGGGCGCTCGCCGACCCGGAGAAGCAGTTCCAGATCGCCGATTCGGGCGCGTCGCTGTATCTGGCCGAGGACCCGGTCGCGGCGTCGTCGGTGCGCCACGTGGGCGTCGCCGAATGGCGGAGCACGGTGGCCGGGGCGCCGGCCGAGCCGATCGGTGCCGAGGTGGACCCGTTCGCGCCCGCCGGCATCGCGTACACCAGCGGCACCCCCGGCCGCCCCAACGGCGCGGTGCACAGCCTGTGGAACCTGCTGCGGCCCGGCGCCGCGCTGGTGGCCGAGCGCGGCTACGGGCCCGAGCTGCGCAAAGGCGACTGTCTGCCGCTGACGATCCTGAACATGCAGGTCCTCACCACGCTCCTCACCGCCCAAGCCGGCGGCACCTGCATCGTCATGGATCAGATCTACGCCGAAGGGGTCGCCGAGTGGATTCGCCGGGAGCACGTCACCACTTGGAACGGTCCGCCCGCGTTGTTGCACAGCCTCGCGCACAACGACACGGTCGCCCCGGGCGATCTGGCGAGCCTCGACGAGGTCTGGAACGGCGGTGCGGACTGCCCGGACGCCGTGCGCCAGGCATTCGGGGCGAAGTTCGACCGCGAGATCCTGTGCACCTACGGGCTCACCGAAGCGCCCTCGGTGGTGACCATCGACCCGCGGGGTGCGCCGCACCACGACGGGTCGAGTGGCCGACCGCTCGGTCACCTGCGCGTCGAGATCCGCGCCGAGGATGCAGCCGCGGTCGCGACGGGTGAGACGGGCGAGGTGTGTCTGGCTCCCGCCGATGATCGCTACCGGTTCCTGCTCGGCTACTGGGGACGTCCCGAAGCAGCAGCCGAGGTGCTGGCCGGCGGGGTACTGCACACCGGCGACATGGGGTTCCTCGACGACCACGGCGAGCTGCACATCCGGGACCGCAAGAAGCTGGTCATCAACCGGGGTGGGGCGAACGTGTACCCGGCCGAGGTGGAGCGCGTCATCCACGAAGTGCCCGGTGTGACCGCGTGCGCGGTGGTCGGGGTGCCCGACGAACGCCTCGGCGAGCGGGTGGTCGCGCTCATCGAGGTGGCCGAGGGAGCGATGGTCGAACCTGAGACGGTGCGGTCGTACTGCACCGAAAACCTGGCCCGTTACAAGGTGCCCGAACGGGTGGTGACCGTGGAGGCGTTCCCGCGGAATGCCATGGGCAAGATCGTCCGTAGCGCGTTGGCCGATCTGTTCTGACGCGGCGCCCGCGTGCGGCGCCGATGCGTCAGAAGCAGTGGACCTCGGTCAGCGACAGGCCGAATTGGGCTGCTGCAGCGGCAGCATTCTCATAGTGGTGCGCGTCCGACTCGTCGGAAACGAGGAATGAGAGTCCATTCTTCACGCCGACCCCGGCGCCGAAGTCCGCTGCGACCTCCACCCGGGTGTAGCCGAGCTCCAATCGCCGATTGCACAGGGAGGTGAGGCTCGGGGATTTGGTCCAGGCGTCGTTGAACCGCTGGGCCTGACGGTCGTCGCGCCAAGCCATCGAGACCACGTCGATGGTGCCCCGGTCGCAAGTGAAGCTCGCGAGCGCCGCTCCGCCCGTCGCGGCCAAAGTCGGGGAGTAGTCCGGGTCGCCCGGTTTTGGAGGGCCGCTGTCGCCCGGCGTGGACGCGGGCTCGGGCTCGGCGCAGCGGTAGCCGGCATCCTGAAACTTCTGGCGGAACGCCGCGAGTCGGGGCCAGCGTTTCGCCTGTGCGTCCGGCGACAGGTCTGCGCCGACCGAGGTCGTGTCCGGACGTTTGATCTTCGCGTAATCGGTGGCTTGGTCGTTCTTGCCGAGGAAGACCAACGCGAGCACGACGGCGACCAGTACCAGCGCGGCGACCGCTGCGACGGCGATGAACGTCCTGTTGGTCCCGCCGCCCGCGCCCTCGGGGGCAATTGGCGGATAGCCGCTGGGCGGAGGCGGCCCACCCGGCGGCGGGACCGGCGCGTACTCCGTCGGGGGCGCGGGCAGCGGCCGGCGCGATCCTGGAGGGACCTGCGGCGCAGGCGGCAGTGACGGTGGTCCCTGGGCGATGTCGGTGGTCGGCTGTCTGGGTGCGGTTCCCGGTGGCGGCGGTGGTGGCGGCGGGAGTGGCGATCGTGGCCCTTCCGCGGTCTGCGGTGGAGGGCCGGTCGCTGGTGTCGGCGCCGATCGTCGTGGCGGTGCGGGCCGATCCGTCGGCGCGGGCGGTGGCGCCGGCTCACGGTGTCGGGTGACGTCGACGATGTCGCCGGAACCGCAGAAGTCGCAGGTGTTCTGGTCCCATTTGAGCGGATGTCCGCAGTCACCGCAGTAGCGCTGGAGTGCCACGTCGACGGTGGCCGGTCAGCCTGTGTAGGCGGGTTTCGCCTCGACCGCGGTGGCCGGGGTGGCGTGCGTGGCGACCGGTGTCGGCCCGGGCGGCGTCGACGTGGTGGTCGACGTGCCCGGTGTCGTGGTCGTGGTCGTCGACGCTGATTCGTCGGCACAGGGTGCGGTCGCCTGTCCGTCGGGGAAGCGTTGGGTCGGTTCGGCCTCGGGCGCGGGCACCGCGTCGGTGCTCGGGGCAGGACCGGTCACCGAATCGATGATCGGCCGCAGGAAATCGGCGTTGCTCCAACTCTCGGGCGGCCGGGTCCCCTGCCCGGGGATCAGCCCGAGCGGGGGATAGCGGCTGAACAGGTTGGGGTCGGCCACGGCCGGACAGCGGCTCTTGACGTAGTCCGAGTTCCGGACCACGACGATGTCCAGGCTCGGGATGACGAAGATGAACTGCCCGTCGAACCCGTTCGCGAAGTAGATCGGCCCGTCGACCCCGCTCTCGTGCCCGATCCACCACATGAACCCGTACTGGCCGTTCGAGTCCGGGACGGGCTGGAACGCATCGTGCACCCACTGGGCGGGCACCACCTGGTTGCCGCCCCAGTCACCCTGGTTCAGGAACAGCAGGCCCATCCGGGCGAAATCGCGGCTGGTGGTGTCCAGGCAACAGAACGTGAGGGTGTGGCCGGCGGCGCCCTGCCACCATTCGACCTGGCGCATCCCCAGCGGGCCGAACAGCACCTGCTGGGCATACGCGGCCGCCGACATGCCGGTGGCCTGCTGGATCACCCCGGACAACAACATGGCGTCGCCGCTGGAGTAGCTCCAGGTGGTGCCGGGGGTGTGGGCGAGCGGTCGTGACTTCGCATAGGCGAGTTCGTTCGCGGCGAGGCCGAGTTGAATCACGTCGGACGATCCGGCCTCGGACGGGTCGTAGTTCTCGTTCCATTGCAGACCCGAGGACATGGTGATCACATCACGCAGGGTGATGGCGCCTTTGGGCGTGCCGGCCCAGTCCGGGTAGTAGTGCGACAGCGGCACGTCGAGGCTGGGGATCTTGCCCTGGGCGATGGCGATCCCGATGAGCGTGCTCGCGTAGCTCTTGGCGACCGACCAGCTCGCCGCCCAGGAGTGCGGTCCTTCGCCGGGGGCGTAGCACTCGTCCACCAGCTTGCCGCCGCGGATCACGACCACGCCCTGGGTGTGACGGTCGCTCTGCATGGCGTAGTCGCATGCTCCCTGCAGGGTGTGGGCGTCCATGCCCATCGACGCCGGCGTCGCCGTGGCCCAGCCATCCGCGGTGGCGCCGCCCCCGCCCGTGGTGCCGCTTTCAGCCGTGGTCGGGACGACCGCGGCGACCGGCTCGGCCGGCTCGGCGGGTGCCGCCGCGGCGCCAGAAGCGTGGAACGACGCCCCATCGCTGCCGGCCAGCGCGGCGGCCACGGCCACCACCAGCACGAGGCCCAGCGAGGCGGGCCACCGAGTACCGCGCCGCATGCGGGGTGAGGTTCGGTGTCCCAGGTGGCCGCGTCCCCCGATGGTGCCCGGAGCTGTGTGCCGAGTTTAGGAGACGGACCGATGGGGTAGCTGGATCAGGGGCGCGACCCTGCGAACTACTGGTAGGCGATGGTCAGGTCGATGGTGCCGGTCACGTGGACGGTCTGGTCGTTCTGGTCGCTCAGCGTCAGGTCGACCTGTTCGCTGATGTGCCCGGGATCGCCCCCCGCTGTCTGGCCGGTCTTGGAGTAGCTCGTCACCTTGATCGTGCCACCAGAGGCGGCGGTGACGAAGTCGTCAGTGTCGGTGCTCGACCCGCTCTTGGCGACCGAGACACTCGCGGCGGCCGTGTCGGTCGAACCCGTATCCCCGGGGCCACTGCTGCCGCCGGTGACCGGGTAGGTCTTCCCTGCTTTCGGTGATTCGACCCCCATGAAGAACTGGGTTTTCTCGTCCGGGGCCTGTGCGGTGCAGAGGATCTCCACGTCGCCGGCATCGTGACAGCCCACGTCGAGGTCCATGACGGGGTCGACATGGTCCTTGTCGATCTTCGCATCAACTGCGCCGCTGATCGTCAGATGCACACTCGACGCGCCACCCGAGCCCGAGTCGTCGATCTTCGGTGCCGTCGTGTCGGCGGGACCGGTGGCGCCGGGACTGCTGGTTCCCGAGGATTTGGCGCCTGAAGAGCCCGAGCCGCAGCCCGCCGCGACGCTCGCCAGGATCAGCCCGACGCTGACAAGGCCGACGCGGGCTCTGCGTGCGATGGCGATGGATGCCGAGTGGGGCGTTCTCGATTCGATGGGAGCGGTCATGGAGCCAGCATCGGACGACACCGCGCCCGTGTCTTCCGTGGTCGAGTACGGATCCGCGGGCCCGCCGCGAACCGGCCCGCGGATACGGCGTGGGGTTCGCTAATCTAACGCGCATGTCAGGTACGCGGAGCGCCTTGTGACCCCGGTGGCTGTGGCACCGGGGTCGACGATCGACGGCGTCGAGATCCCCGAGGATGCCGACCGGGCCCGGATGCGCGCGGAGCGCCGTGCCCGGCTCCAGGAACAACTCGCCGCGCAGCATCTCGACGCCCTGTTGCTGCTGGGCACGGCGAACGTCAGCTACGCCACCGGCGCCCAGACCCCCGCGAACGACGCCGCGCGGTCAGTGCTGCGCTTACTTCCAGCGGCGACGTCGGGGCTCCCGGCGAAACCCAGCATCGGGAGCGGCTCTCCGTACCCAGCCAGGATGACGGGCCGGCGAGCGATGTCGAACGATCTCTAACAAATCTAACAGCAACTAACAGATGTGTCGGGTAAGGTTCGGTCGTGGCTCGTAACCCCTTCACGCCGACTTTCGGTGTTTCTCCTCCGCTGCTGGTCGGTCGCGCAGACCTCCTCGACGACTTCGTCGCCGCGCTCGATGACGGCCCCGGTGCTCCCGGGCGGGCGACCCTCTACACCGGTGCTCGTGGAACCGGGAAGACGGTGATGCTCAATGAGGTCGAGGACCTGGCACGTCAGCATGGTTGGCGTGTCGTTTCCGAAACGGCAACATCCGGGCTCGTGGACAGGCTCGTCGGGGAACATCTTCCGGCGCTTCTGGCAGAGGTCGATCCCGATCGTTCGAAGACGCGGGTGACTGGGCTCACCGCCCCGGTGGGTCTTGGTGGTGCAACGTGGGAATCCCGCGACGCCCACGAGCGAAAACCCGCACTCCGCACACAACTGACGCTGGCATGTGAGCTGCTCGCCGCGACCCGAGTCGGACTGCTCCTCACCCTGGACGAGATTCATCGTGAGGTGGGCGACGAGCTCCGCGAAGTGGCCACGGTCCTCCAACACCTGGTCCGCGAAGAACGAGAGATCGCATTCGTCGGGGCGGGGCTGCCCTCCGCAATCAGTGCCGTTCTGAATGATGACGTGTTGACGTTCTTACGGCGGGCCGATCGTCACACACTCGGGCCGGTTGCGCTCGACGAGGTGGCGAAGGCCATCGCCGAACCCGTCGAGGAGGCTGGTCGGACCATCGCCCCCGGACTTGCCGGACGCGCGGCCCGAACTACAGGCGGGTACCCGTTTCTGATTCAACTCGTCGGGTATCACATCTGGCGTCAACAGCCACGGCGCCTCGCGATCACCGAATCGGATCTCGATGCGGGAGTCATCGCGGCTCGCCGCAGGCTTGGATCGCTCGTCCATGAGCCCGCGATCGCCGACCTTGCCGGCGTCGCCCGCACGTTCCTCCTGGCGATGGCCCATGACGACGGGCCGTCGAAGATGAGCGACATCGCCGCGCGCTTGAAGGTCGACGGGAACTACGCCAGCCAATACCGGCTACGCCTGATTGCTGCCGAGATCATCGAACCCGTCGGGCGTGGCAGTGTCGACTTCACCATGCCGTACCTGCGTGAGTACCTCCGTGAGCACGCGGCGCTCGACGTGCAACGCGGACAGGCTGCAAATACGACCGGCGATGATGAGGAAGAATCCGGTCGCCGCTGAAGGGCCGTTGTTCATCATCGTCAGTACCGACGGAGACAGAACGGCCTCGGGTACTTGCGCGGGTGGTCGGAGCCGGTGGGCAATATCGACATCGCCTCGTGCTCTTTCGAGATCGAGGCGTTGCTCGACCGCGATGGTCACTGGCCGAAGTTCGGCGAAATCAAGATCCTGATGGGACTCAGCGGCCTGGTTCACGGTGTCAACGGTCCCCTCGACAACCTGCAGCCGCGGTTGCCCGGAGGATCGCCGAGATGGTGGCAAAGTGAGATGGCGGCCCGCGGATACGGCGTGGGGTTCGCTAATCTAACGCGCATGTCAGGTACGCGGAGCGCCTTGTGACCCCGGTGGCTGTGGCACCGGGGTCGACGATCGACGGCGTCGAGATCCCCGAGGATGCCGACCGGGCCCGGATGCGCGCGGAGCGCCGTGCCCGGCTCCAGGAACAACTCGCCGCGCAGCATCTCGACGCCCTGTTGCTGCTGGGCACGGCGAACGTCAGCTACGCCACCGGCGCCCAGGCCCCGGCGAACGACGCCGCGCGGTCGGTCCTGGCGCGCCAGGTCGCCCTCGTGGTCGCGGGCGAGCCCACGCCCCACCTGCGCACGCCCTACCCCGAAGGGGCACCGGCCGAGCTGCCGGCCGACCGCATCGGCGCGGCGGCGTATGCAGATGTGGACGACGGGGCGACCGAGCTGGCGGCGTGGCTGGCTGCCCGGGTCCCCGCCGGGGCGCGCATCGGCGCGGACGAAGCCCCGCACGCGCTGCGGCGCGCGCTCGGATCGGGTGCCTGCACGCTCGTGTCGGCGCAGGCGGCGCTGGGCGCCGCGAAACTCGCCAAGACCCCCGACGAGGTCGCGTGCATCCGCGCCGCGCAGCGCCTCACCGAAGCCGCGATGGGCGAGATCCTCCCGCTGCTGCGACGCGGGGTGCGCGGTACCGATCTGTCGGCGCATTTTCTGCGGCGCATCTTCGAACTCGGTGTCGAGAACGTCGGCGTCGACCCCATCTGGCAGGTCATGCCCCCGTCACGGGGCGACATGGGTACTACGGTGCTCGGCGACCTCGCGTTCCCGACCGCCACGACCACCGCCGCGTTCGCCGACGGCGACGTCGTCTGGAACGACACCGGGCTGCACGTCGGCGGCTATGCCTCGGATTTCGGGCGCA
>CAZEAV010000042.1:0-11241 GCA_964510215.1 uncultured Iamiaceae bacterium | reverse complement strand
CCCATCAGCGTCCGGAGTCGCGACGAGGTCGCCGATGTGGCCGCCTCGATCAACGTCGTCCAACAACGGGCGCTCGATTTGGCCGTCGAACAGGCGGTCCAACGCCGCAACTTCGCCGACACGTTCCTGAACCTGGGCCGCCGCGTGCAGGGTCTGGTGGCCCGCCAACTGGATTTCATCACCGAACTCGAAGACACCGAGACCGACTCGGAGACCCTCGCCGACCTGTTCAAACTCGACCACCTCGCCACCCGCATCCGTCGGAACGCCGAGTCCCTCGTCGTGCTCGCCGGGGTCACCCGGAAGCGCCGCGCGGGCGAGCCGGCCCCGCTCATCGACGCACTCCGCTCGGCACTGGGAGAAGTGGACGACTATCCGCGCGTCGCCATCGGCGACGTCGCCGCGGCACGCCTGCCCACGAGCGTCGCCGCGGACCTGTCCCACATCCTCGCGGAACTCATCGAGAACGGTCTGAACTTCTCACCCCCGGACACCGACGTCGAGGTCGCCGGCCGTCGGGTCCCCAACGGGTACGAGATCACCGTGCAGGACCACGGCATCGGGATGAACGCGGACCAGGTCGCCACGGCCAACCGGCGCCTGTCGGGGAACGAGTCCTTCACCGTCGCCCCGTCGCGGTACATGGGTCACTACGTGGCCGGTCACCTCGCGACCGGTCTCGGCATCGAGGTGAAGCTCACCTCCGATTCCCACGGGACCACCGCGACCGTGATGCTCGCCAACTCCCTGCTCGTGACCAAGTCCGCTCCTCCGGACCGCGGCTCCGAGCCCGTACCCTCCGGGCCCCGAGGCGAATCCACGGGTCCGGCACCCACCGCCGATGAGTCCACCTTCAGACCCGCCGCGCCGCCGCCCGCACCGCAGGCCGCGCAGCAGCTCAGCTCGCTGCTCACCGCCCACCGACGCCTCTCCCATCCCGGAGGCGCCCCCGGTGCCGACCGCAGCCCCTGGGCCAAGCGGATGGACCTCGACCCGGACGGGGACAGTCCTGGTGATGGAAATGCTCCGGAGTCACCAGACCGCGCCAACCGCGGAAGCGACTCGGACCCGGAGGCTCAGCCCGAGTCCTGACGTCGCCGCCGCGACCGCCAGGTCGCCAGTCCCAGCGCCAGACCCAGGACCACGATGCCGCCGACGACGCCGAGTATCGCCCCGATCGGGCTGGACGAGGCGTCCCTGGAACGGGCCGCCGCGAGCTGGTGGCTGCTCAGACGAGGGGCCTTGGTCGCGGAACGCAGACCGGTCGCCGATCGCCGGGTCGAGCTCGGTGCCGAAGCGCGCGTCGTCGAGGACGGCGTGCCCGTCGACGTGGTCGTCTTCGACGACGGTGCGGGCGCCGGTGCCTGCCGGCTCGCCGGCGCCGACGGCTCGGGGAAGTGCTGCTGAGCCGCCCCGGTGGAACCCGAGCCACCGCCGCGAGGTCCACCACCGCTCTGTCCCCCGCCGCCACCCGCCCCCGCGCCCGCACCGGGCGAGGGGGCGGGTGGCGGAGCCGGAATTTCCCCACAGACCGACTGCCACCGGTACGAGGGCCCGTCCGCGAAGTTCCGGGGTGGTGGCGTCACGTGGGTGGTCCCGGACCGAACCGTGATGAAATGCCACCCTTCGACCTCGTCGCGCTGCACCCGCCAGGCCGCCGCTCCCAGGGAGCTGTAGGTCCAGCCACCCGCCGTTCCGTGGAAGTAGGACCAGTAGGAGATGGTCCCGTCATGCGGCGCGGAACAGTTCCCCAAATCCGCATCGAGCGGGAAGCCACTGATCTGGCAGACCTTGCCGCTCGCGTCGGTCGTGACGCGGTGCTGTGTTGCTGCCCGGAGGGCTTCCATGCCGTTGGGTGACCCCGGTAGCGACGACAGCGGAACACAGGCCGACTGGATGCCGTCCGGCGCACCCCGGGCCGAGCCGAAGTCGATGACCACGGCCACGGATGCCCCCGGGGACGTTGCACACGTTGCGGCGTGCACCCGTGCCGAGGGGCCCAGGGCGAGCGCACCGAGCAATGCCAGTACGACCAGCCCTTGGACCGACCGACGCCACCGGCCCGCGATGGCCACCGGCTCGGACCTCAACCGGCGTAGGTGGGCGAGCCAGCCACCGGGGTCGCCGGTGCCGCGCTCGGCGTGGCACCGGCAGTGGCCGACCCATCGTCGGTGCCACGGCCGGCCGGGATCGTCGACGAGGACACCGGCGCCACCGTGGTGGTCGTGGTGGTCGTGGTGGTCGTGGACGACGTCACGGGCGGAGCCGGGGTGAACGGCAGCGCCTGACCGGCCAGACCCAACAATGCCTGGATCGTGGCCATCAGGTCGGGGAACACCTGGGTGCCCTGGGGTTGATACGCGATACCGCCCCGATCCGCCGCGTCGCCGGATTCGGGCACCTGCAGGCTGGCCAGTGCCGCGACGGCCTGGGAATCGGGCGTGCCGTTCACCGTCGTGAGAGCGAGGAGTACGAGGCCGGTCGAGTTTCCGTCCATGGCCTGGCTGGGATCACCGAGATAGGCGAAACCGCCCTGGGGGGTACGCACGCGGTCCAACCAGGCAATCGCCGCGGCGGCCGCGGACTGATCGCCCGAGTCGTGCAACGCCATCGCGGCCAGCGCCGTCGAGTTGGTGTCCTCGCCGGTGAACGTGGACGGGTCCACCGCGGGGCAGGCCACGGTGGTGTCGGTCCTGAAGGCGACGAATCCCCCGTCGGCGCACTGCTGGGTCCGCAGCCAGTCGACCCCCGCACTGTTGGTCTCACCGACCGCGTCCAGCGCGATCAAAGAGAGGCCCTGTCGGAATGCCCCGTCATAAGTCGGGTCACCGGTCCCGAAGAGCCCGGTGGGCTGCTGGGTCGCCTCCAGGCGGGCCACCAGGTCCACGCCGCCGAAATCGCCGGGGTCTCCCCCGGTGGCGACGGCATCCAGTATCAGCCACGCGAGGGCGCCGGGGCTGTCGGCCGCGCCGCCCGGCGCGACATAGTCCTCCACGTGGGCCTCCAGATAGCCGATCATCTTCGCGACGGTCGCCGGGTCCCCACCGGAACCGGCCAGGGCGAGCACGCCCTGTGCGGTCGACGCGGGATCCGGATCACCGGAATAGGCGCTGATGAGTGCGCCGTCGGATGTCACCTGGGCCGTCAACCAGGCCGAGGCCTGGTTGCGGATCTGCGACTGGGATGGTGCGGCTCCTGCGATTCCCGCGCCGAAGGTCACCGTCAGGACAACGGTGAGAAAAGCTGCGATGCTTCGCATCTGTGCTCCTTGGGTGGAGTCGCGACCGACGGTACGGGAGACGACCCGACGTCGGGTCCCTCCTTCCCGTAGGCCTCGACGGGGTCGGAGGTACGTCGCAGCGAGCAGGTGTCCCGGCTTGCGGAGGTGAGAAGACCTCCGACCACGGTTGCGGGTCAGCGCCGGATTCGCACCGGACTTCCCCTGCTCGACGACGGACCAGTTGTTGTGGCCCGCAGCATAGCCGGGCCGTGGCGTTAGCGTGCGGTCAATGGATCGCCGCACCAAGATCGTCGCCACCATCGGCCCCGCCTCTGCGGACCGCGACACCCTCGCCGCGATGGTCGACGCCGGCATGGACATGGCCCGGGTCTCCCTGGCGCACAACTCGCTCGACGAGGCACTCGAGGTCATCGACCTGGTCGCATCCGTCGCGGAGGGCGCCGACCGTCACATCGGCATACTCGCCGATCTTCCCGGCCCCAAGGTGCGGGCAGCCGGCTTCGGTGACGACGGCGTCCGGATCGCCGACGGCTCGACGGTCCGCCTCGAGGTTGCGTCCGACGACGACTCGAGTACCGCGGACCGGATCGCGATCGACCATCGTGACGCGGCCGCGTCGCTGGAGGAGGGCGACCGGGTCGTCCTGGGCGATGGAGCCATCGAGCTGGTCGTGACCGCCACCGACGACCACGGAGCCGACGCCGAGGTCATGACCGGAGGCGTCACCCAGGGACGCCCCGGCGTCTCGATTCCCACGAATCACCTCACCCTGGCTTCCCCGACCGATGAGGACCTCACCGCCCTGAGGGCACTGTGCGAGGCACGGGTCGACATCGTGGCGATCTCGCTGGTGAGTGCTGCGGCGGACATCGCACGTGCCCGGGAGGTCTCCGGCCCGGACGGGCCGCGCCTGCTGGCGAAGATCGAGACCCCCGAGGCCGTGGACGACGTGGACGCCATCGTGGCCGAAGCCGACGCGGTGATGGTCGCCCGCGGGGACCTGGGCATCCGTTGCGCGTTCGAGGACATCCCGCATTTCCAGAAGCAGGTCATCCATGCCGGCGTCGCGTTCGGTCGGCCCGTCATCACCGCGACCCAGATGCTCGAGTCGATGGTCCACTCGCCGGTGCCCACCCGGGCCGAGGTCACCGACGTGACCGCGGCCGTCTTCGACGGGACGAGTGCGGTTATGTTGTCGGGCGAGACCGCAATCGGCGCGGATCCGGTCCGTGTGATCGCGACGATGACCCGGATCACCTCCCGCGCGGACGAGGAGTTCGATTCCTACAACTGGGGCCGGGCGATCGGCCGTGAAGAATCGACGGGGGCGCCCGACGCGCCGGTCAATCGCCGGATCACCGGGGCGCTGTCCGCCGCCGGGTGGCGCGCCGCGATGGACGCCGACGTCGCCGGCATCATCGCGTGCACCTCGACCGGCGCGACGCCGCGGGCCATCTCCCGGTTCCGCCCCCGCGCACCCATACTCGCTGCCACGCCATCGGACCGGGTCGCGCGCGAACTCTCGATGGCGTGGGGAATCACCCCCATGGTGGTGGGCCGACGCACCACCACCGACGCCACGGTCTCGGCCGCGGTCACGGCCGCATTGCGCGGTGGACACATCCACACCGGCGACCTCGTCGCGGTCCTGGTCGGCGCACCGGATGCCGCCGAACCGGTCAGCGACACGCTGCGTCTGGTGCACGTGACCTGAGGGGCGACCCGGCCCGGGAATCTGCCATTCCACGATAAAGTCCCCACAGGCCACACGGCGAGGAACGAGGAGTGTCCATGGCCAGCGAAGGTTTCCACGAACCGATCGAATTGCTCAGCCCCGGCACCATCGACCGCCATCGGGCGATCATCTCGCTCATGGAGGAGTTGGAGGCGATCGACTGGTATGACCAGCGAGTGGACGCGACCGATGACGAGACGCTCGCGGCGGTCCTCGCCCACAACCGTGACGAGGAGAAGGAGCACGCGGCGATGACGCTGGAATGGCTACGACGCCGTGACCCGGTGTTGGACGAACAGCTGCGAACCTACCTGTTCACCGAGGGGTCGATCCTGGAAGCCGAGGAGGAGGCCATGGGCGGTGAGTCCACGCCGGACGCCGCCCCCACCGGCGGTCCGGATCTGGGGATCGGGAGCCTGCGTCGTGACGATTTCCCCCAAAGCCGCCCGCTGCCCGACTGATTCAAGGAGTTCGCCGTGAACCACCTCCACCGTTCCCTCGCCCCTATTTCCGACGCGGCCTGGGCAGAAATCGATGAAGAGGCCGGCCGCAGCCTCGAGCACTTTCTGGCAGCACGAAAGCTGGTCGACGTCGAAGGGCCGCTCGGCCTTGACACCGCCGCGGTCAGCCTGGGGCGCATCGAGAAGGTTTCGAGCCCTTCCGGGGACGAAGTGACGGCGGCGGTCCGCACGGCCCAGCCGCTGCTGGAGATCCGGCGACGATTCAGCCTTGCCCGCTCCGAGATCGACGCGGTGGACCGGGGCGCGCAGGACGCCGATCTGGATCCGGTGGTCGACGCGGCCCGGGCGTTCGCGATCGCCGAGGACACCGCGGTGTTCCGCGGATTCGCCGCCGGACACATCGCCGGCATGCACGACGCGTCGCCGCACGACGTCATCGCCCTGACCGAGGACTTCGACCGTTACCCGAACCACGTCGCCAAAGCCATCGCGGTGCTCAAGGAGGCAGGGGTCGGCGGACCGTACGCGCTGGCGCTGGGCCCTCGCTGTTACGCCGGGGTGATCGAGTCGACCGACAAGGGCGGCTATCCGCTGATGAGCCACCTGAGCCTCATCCTGGGCGGACCGGTGGTGTGGGCGCCCGCGGTGGACGGCGCGGTGGTGATGAGTGAACGCCGCGGCGACTTCCAACTCACCCTCGGTGAGGACGCCTCGATCGGTTATGTCTCACACGACGCCGACTCGGTGGTGCTCGAGATGCGCGAGTCGATGACCTTCCAGGCGCTCAGCCCGGAAGCCGCGGTCGTCCTGGAGTACTGACTCTTCCGCTTTTCACTCACCAACCTGGCCGCAGAACGATTTTCGCCTCGACGCCGCGAGGTCCCAGAACCACACCCGGCCGGTGTCGCCGTGGTTCATCTCGGTGGACACCAGGATCGCCGTCGACTCCCGCATCGGGCTTGCACTCTCCTCCGGGAACGACATGATGCCGTCGAGACCCGCGATGAACCGCAGCGACGTGCACTGATGGATCACCTCCAGCGGGGGCGGCCGACCGACGTCCGGAAAACGACGAAAGCCCCCGGTGACGGGGGCCTCCGATCTGGAGCGGACGACGGGATTCGAACCCGCGACCCTCACCTTGGCAAGGTGATGCTCTACCAGCTGAGCCACGTCCGCGTGCTGGTGACCACCTTACCAAACACTGCCGGGCCCGTGGGTCTCAGGTGCTCCGAGCCGCCGCCCGTTCCCGGATCAGCCGAGCCGCCTCGAACGCGAGCGGCTTGTCCACGATCGCTGAGATCCGCAGCGACGGGTCCCCGTTGAAGGTGAGCATCGCCGTGTCGGCTTCCTGCCAGCCCTCCACCAGGAGGTCCGGCTCGAACTCCAGCTCGTGGATCTCGGGCTTCCATCGGCGACCACTCACGAGCAACACCCGGTGATCGGTGACGACCAACACCCCCACCACGTCACCCAGCAGCCCGGGCACGATCACCGACACCGACTCGGCCGCTCCCAACAACGCCGCCGCGATCAACGTGGGCACCTCCGCGTGCGGCCTGGTGGCCTCACTCATCCGGTCCAGTTGTGCGCCGAGGCCATGGGGATCGTTCGGGTCGCCTGGCACCCCCGGCGAAGGTTCGATCGGCGGTGCGGGGACATCGTTCAGCGACGCGGCATCCGATTCGGGGACCGGCGCTGCAGCGGAAGGCGACGATGCCAGGAGCGACGGCGGCACACCCTCGGGTGGCGCCGGAGGCGACCCCTGATCGGCGGGCGGGGGCGGCAACGGCGGAGCCGGCGACTCGGCCTCATCTGGTTCGGCCACCGCGCCGCGCGGTGGCGGCGGCGCATCGGGCAACCAGGGATTCCCCGTGTCGGCGGTGGCGGCGTCGGCGACAGGAGCCGGATCGGCGTCGGGCGCTGCCAGAACAGTGGCGGGCTCTTCCCCCGGGTCAGCGACCACGGCCGCGGCATCCGGGCCATCCTCGCCGGACGCACCGACACCGACACCGGCCGCCAGGCGCTCGCCACAGGTCATGCAGAATTTCGAATCGTCGGTGTTCTCGGTCGAACAATTCGGGCACAGCATGGTCACCTCTGGTTCGTTCGGTGTGTGACGGCGACGATTCGGCGGGCGTCCGTGACCCGGCAGCCTGGAACCCTCACGGGGAATCCGGCGTGGTGATGACCAGGTCCGCGTAGCGCGAACGGCCCTTGCGGCCGTGGCGTTCTCCGGAGCCTTCGTCGGTCGGGCGGGTACGTCGCCAGTACAGGAACGTCGCGAACCCCAACCCGATCGCGACGGCCCCCAGGCCCGCGACGACCGCCCAGATCTTGGGATCGCTGGAACCTCCCGTCCGTGTCACGGTCGACCGGGACAGACTGCGCTTTGCCACGGTCGTGGTCGGGGCCGGCGTGGTGGCGGGACCGATGAGCAGATCCTCGGTGGTCGTCATCGGGGCCGTGTCCGCCGTGGACGTGGAAGAATCCTCCGACGCGTACTGGGATGACTCACCGACGACGGTGTCGGGCTCCTCGGAGTGCCACCGGCTCTGGCTCTGGCGCTGACTCTGATAGGTGCTCTCGGGACTGCTGTAGGAGGTCTGGGGCTGATCGGTGGACGCCGGCGTGACCGGGGCGGCCGTCGTCTCGGGCGCGGTTGCCTGTGGCTTTTGGGTCGTCTCGGTCGGTGACGGCGCAGGCGGATCGGCCCGGCGCACGACGACCGCGCGGGCGATCGCCGCTCCCGGCGCACTCAATGCCAATCCCAGGGCCACCACGAACACGGTGACGACGAGTACCGCCACACCACGCCGCCGATGTCCCTGCCCGGTGAAAGAGTGCCCAGTCATGCACCCTAGACGTTACCGGGCGGCGGCCGGCCGTGACGGACCGGCCAGCGCCTGGGTGAAGTCGGCGACGAGATCGTCGACTCCCTCGAGGCCCACCGACACCCGGATCGTCCCCGGGCCAATTCCGTTCGCGGCCAACTCGTCGGGGGTGAGGGCGACATGGGTCGTGGATGCCGGATGGGTGACCAGGGTCTCCGGACCACCCAGCGACGGTGCCATGCGGGCGATCTGCAACGATTCGACGCAGCGACTTCCCGCTTCGAGGCCGCCCACGACGTCGAAGGACAGCATCGCCCCCATCCGGTCGAGCTGGCGGCGGGCGAGATCGTGTTGGGGATGGCTCGCCAGCCCCGGGTAGCGCACCTCGGCCACGGCGGGGTGGGCTTCGAGGGTCTCGGCCAGCACCTGGGCGTTGGCGCACTGCACATCCAGCCGGGCGGAGAGGGTCCGGAGTCCCCTCAGAGCGTTGGCAGCGTCATAGGGCGAGGCGACGGCACCCTGGAGCACGGCGAACCCACGGAGCCAGTCGATCCCTTCGGCGGACCCGGCGACGACCCCGAGCGTCGCGTCGTTGTGCCCGCCGATGCCTTTGGTGGCCGAGTGCACCACCAGATCCACCCCGTGGTCCAGGGGTCGCTGGCCGAGCGGGGTCGCAAATGTCGAATCCACAGCGGTGACGGGGCCGGCGATCGCACCGAGGGCGTCCAGGTCCACGAGATCGAGGCGGGGGTTCGCCGGCGACTCCGCCCACACCAGCATCGTCCGGCCCGGTTCCACAGCGGCCCCGAAGGCCGCCGGATCGGTACCGTCCACGAACGTCACGTCGATGCCGAAACGCGGACACACCGCCTGGAACACCAACTGGGTCACGCTGTAGATCTGACGCTGGGCGACGATGTGGTCACCGGACCCGCACACGGCCAGCACGACCCCGGTCACCGCGCCCATGCCCGATCCGTACGCCCGAGCGGCTTCGGCCCCTTCGAGCCGGGCGATCGCCTGCTCGAAATCCTGCACGGTCGGGTTGCCGTTCCGCGAGTAGAACCGGCCCGACGTCGGATCTGTCGCCCGTCGGCGGGCGTCGGCGACCGTGGGCGATTCGAACGCGGTCGTGGGAAAGACCACCGGGGCGAGGGAATCCCCCGACGCGTCGCGACCGGCGAGGATCGCGATCGTGGCAGGATCGAGTTCGGTGGTCATGGTGTGGGGTCCCCCAGACGGTCGAGAAAATCGGTGAGGTGCGTACCTACCTGGTCGACCTCGATGAGAAACGCATCGTGGCCGTGCGGACTATCGATCATGTGGTAGGTGGACTTCGCGTTGGTCATGCCGTCGGTCAGCTCGAGCTGTTGGTACTCCGGGTACAGGATGTCGCTGTTCACACCGAGTACCAGCGCGTCAGCGGTGATCCTCCCGAGTGCGGCGCGCACTCCCCCACGCCCGCGACCGAGGTCGTGCAGATCCATGGCTTTGGTGAGCAGGAGATAGGAGTTCGCATCGAAACGCCGAGCGAGCTTGTTGCCGTGATATTCCAGGTAGCGCTCGACCTCGAAGCGCTGCCACATCGCGAACGCTCCGTCGACGGGTTCCACCACGTCCCGGCCGAAGCGATCCGTGAACGCGTCATCAGTCCGGAACGTGATCTGGGAGACCGCCCTCGCCAGGGCCAGGCCGGCGTGTGGGCCCTCACCGTTGGGCGCGTCGTAGTAATTGCCCTGTCGCCAGTTGGGGTCGAGCGCGATCACCCGCCGGCCGGTGCTCCACCAGGCGATCTGTTGGGCCGTCGCGGCCGCGCAGGTGGCGATGGGCACGATCGACGCGATGCGTCCGGGGAACATGACCGCCAATTCGAGCACGACCATGCCGCCCATCGATCCACCGATCACCGCGTGCCAACGCTGCACGCCGAGACTGTCGCCCAGTCGGGCCATGAGCCGCGCCTGGTCCCGAATGGAGACGACCGGAAACGCCGCACCGTAGCGGCCGGATCCGTCCGGCCTCGTCGACGAGGGTCCGGTGGAACCCTGGCACCCACCGAGCACGTTCGCGCACACCACGAAGTACTCGGTGGTGTCCACCGGTCGACCGGGTCCCACCAGGCGAACCCACCACCCCGGAGTGGGGTGACCCCGCGCTGCCGCGCCCGCCGCGTGGCTGTCACCGGTGAGCGCGTGGCACAGCAGGATGCCGTTCGTGCCTTCGTCGTTCAGCCGACCCCAGGTCTCGAACGCGATGTCGACGTCGCGGAGTTGCCCGCCCCCTTCCAACACGAACGGCCGGTCGGCCGCGGTGCGGAGGAATCGTCGCTCACCGAGAGGGTCGCCCGGCCGCCAGGCCCCGGAGGCCGGCAACGTCTCAGGACGCGCCGACCGCCACGTGAGTGGGGCGAGCGTCGACGGCGGCCCGCTCTGGTTGCTCGACGTCATCAGCGTGTCCTGGTCCTCGTGGTGTGGAAACGAAATCGGCGAGGAGCGGACACGGCACCTGGTATCGGCGAGGACCTTTCGTTGTCGACATCTGGGTCGACCACATCCCCACCACTCGGGTGGAAGGCACCTTGGGGGTCCGCCCCAGGTTGCCGGACCCGCAACTGCCGGGCCGCTCTCGATGGCGCACCCATTTGAGCCGCTCGCGCGGCATCGGGCCAAATGAAATGCTTTTCGTCGACGCCGCTCCTCGTGGCAGAGACCGGAGGTCGCTCGCGGCGCCGTGTCGCTACCCGCCCGATGGCTTGCACCCTCCCCCGCCGGCGACCGTGATCGAAAATCCCTTCGTTGCCGACTGACCCGAGGAGGTCCGGGCCGTGACCGTCCCGGTCAGGTGCGTCCCTGCCGGCTCCGCGGGCAGTCCCGCCGACCACGCGCCGGCACCTGACCCGTGCATGGTCAGCGATACGGTGACGCCGGGAGTCCGGACACTGGCCTTGACCGAGGCGATGTCGGAGCCCTC
>CAZEAV010000041.1:0-11320 GCA_964510215.1 uncultured Iamiaceae bacterium | reverse complement strand
CCAGTTCATGTACGACCGGATGGGTCGGGTCACCCCGGTGGTCAGCCTGCCCGAGGCCGGGCATCACGCCATGTTGGACCAGCCGCTGATCCTGGTGACCGCCATCCGGGCCCTGTTGGCCGACTGGGACCACTCCACCCCCATTCTGCGTGGCCGCGACCGGAAGGTGGCCACGGCATGACCGACGCCACGCCGATTGCGATCGGACCCCAAGACGCCCGCAACGCCTGGCTCGGCGACGCGGTCCGTGCCGGTGGCGGCAGCGTGGTCGAAGCGGGTGAGGCGCGCGGCCTGGTCTGGGCCATCCCCAGACATCCCGAACGGCTCGGCGAACTCCTGGCAGCCAACCCGGGCATCGAATGGGTCCAGTTGCCGTTCGCGGGTATCGAGAACTTCATGCACCTCACCGCCGACGGGCGCCGGTGGACCTGCGCCAAAGGCGTCTTCGCCGAACCCGTCGCCGAGCTGGCGCTCACCCTGATGCTCGCCGGCCTGCGTGGCGTGGGCACCTACGCCAAGCGCACGACCTGGCAAAAAGCCGACGCGAACGCACTGGGCCGCAACCTGTCCGGTTCCCGGGTCACGATTCTGGGCGGCGGCGGCATCGCCCGGTCACTGCTGAGTATGCTCGCCGGGTTCGACGCGGCCACCACGGTGATCCGACGTCAGGCCGACGAGCCGGTCCCAGGCGCCGACCGCACCCTCGGGCTCGACGCGCTGTACGAGGCGCTCGGGCGTACCGATGTCGTGATACTGGCGCTCGCGATGACGCCCGCCACCCGGGGCATCGTCGATGCCGCCGCCCTGGCTGCGCTCCCCGACCACGCCTGGCTCGTCAACGTCGCCCGCGGTGGTCACGTGGTCACCGATGATCTCGTCGCAGCCCTGGCGGCGGGAACCATCGGCGGTGCGGCACTCGACGTGACCGACCCCGAGCCGCTCCCCGACGGCCATGCGTTGTGGTCGATGCCGAACGTCATCATCACCCCGCATGTGGGGAACACCCCGGACATGGCCATCCCGCTGCTGGGCCGCCTGGTCACCGACAACGTCCGCCGCTTCGGTGACGGCGATGCCCTGGAAGGCACGGTGGACACGGCCGTCGGCTACTGAACGACCCTTTCTTCGCGCGCCCGATCCGAGCCTGCGGGTCGGATCGAACCCGAGGTCAACCCGCGGGCGGGTCGACCTCGCCGACGGGTGCGTGACGCTTGTCGCGCTCCCTGGCCGCCAGCACCGCGGCCACCCCACCCAGTGCCGCGAAGCCACCCGCGACCGCCAACTTGTCGATCGACGAGCCGGTCTTGGGCAACGAGCCGGTCGGGACGCCGTCGCCGGTGGCGGTGCCGAATCGAGGGCCGTCCGAAGTCTCGGTGGGCAGGGAATTCGCGAGCCGCTCCAACGTGGTGGAGGTGAGTCCGCCCGCGAGCGAGGTGTCCACATGGGTCGTCGGCGACCCGCCCTGTGTCGTCGTCGGACCGCTGGTGGACGACTGGGGCACGGTGGTGGTCGCGGTCGCCGGCGGCGTGACCGAGCGTGGTTGTGGCGGCAGCGGCACATCCGAACACGTGCTGCCCGTCGAGGGCACACCCGGCGCGGCCAGCACCGGTGGCTCACGGAACGCCACCGCGTCGAAGTCGAAGCAGTCCAACAGGTCGTCCGCGTTGGCGTCGCGGTTGGTCATCGCCTCCAGGTTCCACTTGGTCTCGACGAACTTGAGGATCGACGTGTGATCGTGCACGACATGGGACACATAGTCGGGTCGGGCGAAAGGTGACACGACGAATCCGGGCACCCGGAAGCCGTAACGGTCGAACGCGCCCGGCTGGTCCGGCGGCACGGTGATCCGCGGCGCGATCGAATCCGGTGCGGGCGCCGCCGGTGGCGGGACGTGGTCGTAGTAGCCGCCGTGTTCGTCGTAGGTGAAGAACAATGCCGAGTTCGGCCACTGCGGACTCTGCATGAGGGCGTTGACGATCGACGAGGTGTACGCCTCGCCCAGTTGGATGTCGTTCGGACGCTCCTCGGAATAGTCCGTGCCACCGGGCGAGATGATGCTGACCTGGGGCAGGGTGCCGTTCGCGCAGTCGTCGAGAAAGTCGTCGATGTGGAAGACGTGGCTGACGTTGGCCTGGTAGAAGTTCGGGAACAACATGAGGTCGACCAGGTCGACCGCGTAGTCCTTCCAGGTGATCCCCGCGTCGTTCAGCCGGTCCCAGATCAACCCGTTCGGCGCGTCGGGGGTGGCCAGCACCTCGTTGATGTCGGTCGAGACGATCCCCATCGAGGTGGCCGCCTGGAGATAGCGGCGGTTCGGGAACGTCTGGCCGAGCACCGAACAGAACCACCGGTCACAGATCGGAAAGGTGTGCGCGAGCGAGTCGTAGAAGGGCAGGTCCTCGGGCATCCAGTAGGTCATCTCCCCTTTCGCCCCACCACCGCCACGGATGAACCCGTCGTTCGCCCCGTTGTCCCAGGAGATGTGGCTGGCGTTCCAGGACTGGCTCGTCGCCCGCTCGGTGTCACAGTACTCGGTCGCACGGGTGATCGTGTACGGGTCGCCGTTCAGGTCCGGATTCGCGTTCGTCGGCGTGCCGTCGGGGCCGATCGTCAGCCCGTCACCGAGCCCGGACATGCCGAAGTAGTGGTCATAGGACCGGTTCTCCTGCATGTAGATGACGATGTTCTTCACCTGGGGAATCAGGTCGGTGCCGATCGGCTTGGACGGGTCCGGGCGCGACCCCGGCCCCAGCACCTGGGCCATTCTGCGCTGGGCCTGGCTGGACCATGCCGGCCCCATACGCGACGCGGCCGCGGCGAATGCGGCCGACGCCCCGAGGCCCTGTAGGACGCGACGACGTGAAATCTCGTGTTTCCCCATGGAGACGGAGCGTAGCTCCCTCGTGAGGCGCCGCGCAGCGTCCGGCGGGAATCGCCGACCGCAGCCACGTTCGGAACCGGGCGACATCCCGGGGTTTGCGGAAGCCGCGGTCAGTCGTCGGGGTCGATGCGTCCCAACTTGTCGAGCGGTCCCAGGATCGGCGTCTGGTCGATCACCTGGGAGAACGACACCCGCTCGCTGGCCACGTTGACCAGGACGAGAATCACCAATACCACGACCTGCGTCGGCCAGTCGGTGGTCACGACCAGACTCCACCCGAGCACCGCGCCGAGCACGTTCGACCCGGCATCGCCCAGCATCAACTGTTCCCTGACATCGAAGAACACGAGCCCGACGGCGGCCCCCAGCGTGAGCGCGAGACCCACGAGGTAGGAGCGGTCCATCACTCCGCAGGTGGCGAACAGCGCCACCCCGCACACCAGCGAGAGCTTGATACAACGCGCCGGTGCCCGGTCGAACAGGTTCGCCGTGTTGGCGGCCAGGGCGATGACCGCGGCACCCAGCAGCAGTCGCCACCAATGAGGAACCGACATCGGCGACGCGGTGAGCGCCAAGGCCAGCAACCCACCGCCGAGCAACTTCAGGCCCCCGGTGGTCAGCCGGCCCCGGACCAGCGCGCCCAGATGACCGCGAAAACCCCGATCGTCACCGGAGCCTGCCAAATCGTCGAACAACCCGAGCAGACCGAACCCGGCGGCGATGGTCGCCACCGACCCGAGCGAAGCCAGTTCTCCCCCGTACCAATGGCAACTGAACGCGATGAATCGCCAGACGCCCCACACCGCGACGGCAACGAAGAAGAATATCGCGCCGACGCCGACGGGCACCTCGACCCCACGGTGGTTCCGCCGCAGGAACAACGGCCGGCGGAATGTGTCGCGCAGCGCGAACCAGCACACCAGGGCCGTCGCCGCACCGGCGACGAAACCGATCAGGGCCGGAATGAAATCGGGTTCGCTCACGGTGGCACCTCTCGGGTCATTGCCGGTTCCAGGAGCTCGTCGTCACGCACCTCATCCGCGAGGGCCAACAACGCCACATAGGCGCCCACGTACACGCTCAACAGTGCCGCCACCACGGCGCCGGAATCGTTCACCGCGTACCCCAGAAGACCCACGGTCACCAGGCCGATCAATCCGCTGCGGGCGACCGACCGGGGCGGCAGCAGGGGACGTCGGCCTCTGCGTTTCACGACCACCACGACGACGAACACCACCGTCAGTGGGATCAGATACGACCAGGTGGAGGACGCCAACACGTCGATGTTGGTCGACAGCTTGCGCCCGATCGTCGTCCAGAACGAACCTTCGCCGTTCCCGCCCAGGAAGAACTGGCCGATGTGGTCCCGCTGCGACGCCGGCTGGAACGCCTCGTACGCAATGACCCCGCCGAGGATCGCCACCGCCGCCGCGACCGCGGTGGCGATCGACCGCCAGTTCAGCCGCCGCCCGGCGAGCAGGATCAACAGCAACCCCAGTGCAGGCACCAGGCTCAGGATCCCGCCCACGTCCGCGCCCAGCCACGGCGCCGCGTCAACCGCGATCGCGATGATGGCGACGGCCGACGCGGGCCACCAGGCCTCACCGGGTCTCCCCGACCGCCCGACGATCCAGGCGACCACAATCACCGCCGACGCGGCGAACACCCCGTAGGGCGCATTGCCCATGCCGCCGAAGCGGGCAGCCACCGTCGGCGAATAGCCCAGCAGGCTCGCGACCTGCAGGTGCGCGCCGGTGGCGAGGTCGACGCACAGCAGGACGAAACTCAGCCAGGCCACCGCCACCAGCGGGGCGAGCGGCCGGCGCCCCCGATCCAGGAGCAACCACGCAAGCGCTCCCGAAAGGGCATAGAGCAACAGCACCGTGCCCACGCCGAACGACCCCAGCGAGGGTACCGCGCGAATGACGAACGTCATGAACAGCGACGCCACGAGGGTGACCACCGCCCAGCGGAGCACCCGGCGTACGACGGCGGGCGTGTCGCCCCGGACGAGCGCGAGCAGGGCGAGGATGAACACGACGATCGCGACCACCACGAAAGAGGTCTGGAACGTCGGATACGCCTGATCGCGGTGGCGGATCAGGTCGTTCATCGAGCGCATCTCGGCCGTATCGGCCGTGCCCTGGTGGTAGCGCAGCGGGCGTCCCACCATCTCGGACGGTACGGCCACCCCGAGATTTGCCAGGACCGTGGGCGCGAGATCGGTGAGGGTGACCAGACCGGGGCGGCCCGTCGACGGCGATTCCAGCCTCCCCGGCACCACCCCGGCGCCCGAGAACACCACCGGCACCAGCTCGGCCTGGCTCGTCGGCGCACTCAGACCGGCCACGATGAACAACGTGTTCGCGGGCAGATGCTGCTGCAGCGCGCCGATGATCCGGTCGGTGCGGGTGAGCGCGGCGCTCATGGCCGCGGCGGCCACATCGGAGCGCATCGTCGCGCGATACCACGCGGCCCGGTCGGTCTCACCGGGGTCGACCACGGTGACCGCTGCCTGCGGGGCGACACGCTCGAACGTCGCGAGCAGGCGGGCGCGGTCCATGGTCACGCCGAAGGGTAGGTCGGCCGCGGGACGCAGCAGGTCGTGCGACACGTCACCCAGATCGATCGCTCCGGTGGTGGAGACGACCCCGATCGCCGCGGGGGCGCGGGGTTGCACGTCGCCGTCGACGTTCACCGAGTCGGAGTTCGCGATCACCGCGGTCCGCAGTCCGGCACGGTGCAGGGCGACGCCGAGCGCGCCGGGACGCGAATCGACATGCGCCCCCGCGCCCCGGATCAGCCGCACCACGTCGGGCAACACGACCTGTCCGGGCGGATGCTTCCCGGTCCGGCGCGCCAGTACGTCGATTGCCGGACCGCCCTCGAAATCGGCATCGCGGTCCGCGGCCTCTCCCGTGCCATCGGCCGCCGACACCCGATACCCCGCGCCCAAGGTCGCATAGGCATCCTCGGATGCCGAACCGCCGCCGGTTCGCACGGCCATCATGCCGGTGGCACCCTGAGTCGCCAGCCGGGTCAGGTTCGGCATGATCTGGGCATCGAAATCGTCGAACCCGAGGTGGGGCACGCCGACGATGACGACGTGGCGGGCAACGTCGGCCGAGGGCACGCTGGACACCGCGACGCTCCGGGTGCTCGCGAACGACAGGGCGAGGAGTCCGACCACCACGCCCACCAGCAGGATGCGGCGGAGCCAGCCCGGGAGTACCCGGGGCCACAATGCTTCGACGATGTCCGCGCCCTGGGACGCCCGATGGCGGAACCCGGCGACACTCCGACCGGTGTGGCGGTGCTCCATGGGAACGTCCACCTCCAGAATCCGCCCACCGGCTCTGGCGGTGTCGACCGTCATCGCCACCTCGAGACCGAACCGGCCGGCGCCGGTCAACCCGCGCAGGTACTCCGCCCGGATCGCCCGTTGTCCCGACAGTGCCGCGCGCATCGTCAGTCCGCAGGCCCGGCGGATGCCCGCGGTGGCGAAACGGCGGATGGTCCCGAACCCGCCCCGGCGTCCCGCCGCGGGCAGGACGCCGATGACCAGGTCGGCCTCGTCGGCCAGCACCGGCCCCAGCAGCACCTCCGCCTGTGCTGCGTCCGCGCCGACGTCGGCGTCGATGAGCACGTAGATGTCGGCGTCGTCGCTGGCGGCCACCGCCGCGGCGATCGCGTCGCCTTTGCCGACGTTCCGCCCCAGACGCAGCACCTGGGCGCCGGCGCCACGGGCCGCTTCGGTCGTGGCGTCGCCGGAACCGTCGTCGACCACGAGCACCCGGTCGATGCCCTCCAGCGCGACCAGGGCGCGGACGGTGTCGGCGATCGTGTCCTCCCGGTCCTTCGCGGGGACGATGGCGACGACTTCGGTCACGACGGCACCGTCGGAGCGGGCGTGGGTTGCCCCCCGGATGTCGCCGGCTCGGGCTGCGGGGAGGACCGCGGACCGTCCCGTACCTCGATCAGCACCAGGAACGGGCCGAGGTACACGAACACCAGCGCGGTGACCAGGATCCCCGAGTCGTTCAACAACCAGCCGACGATCCCGAGCACGAGCGCAGCGATCACCGCGGTGCGGCGCGGCGAGCCGGTGGGCAAAAGATCGGTCCAGCCCCGCGCGACCGCCAGCACGTACAAGGCGTAGAACGCCACGATCGGTATCGCCCACGACCAGTTGCTCTGCCACAACACGGCCATGGAGTTGTTCCATTTCTCTGCGATGGTCGACGTCAACAGTTCGTGGTTTCCCTGACCGATCTCGAGGAAGAACCGACCGATGTGGGTGCGTTCGTCCGGGGGGCGGAGCGCATCGACGCCGACGGCCGCGACGAGGGCCGCGACACCTGCCACGACCGCAATCACCAGGTATCGCCAACGCAATGCGCGCTCCGACAGTACCCAAACCGTCACCGCCAGAACGGGAACCAACGTCAGCACGCCGCCGACATCCGCGCCCATCCACGGTGCGCCGTCCACCAGCACCGCGACCAGCGCGACCGTGATCACCAGCCAGATCTGCCCTGGGCGGCCCGCAGCCGCGGCCGGGACGCTCCGGCCGCGGTCCACCAAGCCTGCACACACCACGATCGTGCACGTCGCGAGGATCGCGAACACGGCATTGTCGGTACCGAAATAGCGGAAACCCACGTTCGGCGCGCTGCCGAAGAAGCTTCCCAGCACCAGGTGCCCGCCGGTGGCCAGATCGACGGTGATCAGCGCGAACGTCGCGCCGCAGATGGCGAGTAGCGGATCCAGCGCGGACGCTCGCAGCGGCTGGACCACCACAGCGATCGCCAGCGCCAGGACCCAGGTCACCGGCAGGGCCCAGTACCCCAAGGAGCTCGTGGCCATGGAGAAACGCAGCAGGAAGGTGACCAGCGGCCATGCCGCGCACGCCAGCGCGAGTACCTCGAGCACCCGTCGGCCCTTGGCCCCGGGTCGGCGGAGTCGGAGCGCAAAGAGCGCTCCGAGGTACACCAGGACGATCGCGACGACGAACACCATTCTCATGGCGGGTAACGAATCGGACCGGGCGGTGAGCATCTGGTCGAGCCCGGTGAGCGACTTCCAGGACGCGGACCCCGGCGTGATCCGCAGCGCCGTCCCGTGCATCGAGTCGGGAACGTCGAACCCGAGCGTGCTCAACACGCTCGGGGCCAGGTCGGTCAGGGTGACGATGCCCGAGCGGTGCGTGGACGGGGAGGCGAGTTCACCGGCCCGGATCCCATCGCCGAACGCGACGAGCGGTGTCATGCCGTACTGACTGGCCGACGGAGTGACTCCCACCACCAACACCAGCGTGTGCGGCCCGACCCGCCCGGCGAGATCACCGATGATCGTGTCGGTGCGCAACAGCGCCCGGCGCTGCGCGGTCTTCGCCACCGCTCTGGTCTGATTCGAGCGATAGGCGTTCGCACGAGCGGTCTCTCCCGGATCGGCGACGACCACGTCGGCGGACCGAAGCGCGTCGAGCACCGCGGCGCGGAACCGTCCCCGGTCGACCTCGAGCCCGAACGGGGCGGATGGGACGTCGTGCAGCAGTCGCATCGAAACGGTACCGGTCGGTACGACGCCGTCGGGGTCGGCGACCGCCAGCGCGGCGGGGGCGCTGCGCACCACCCGGTCGTTCTCCGACCTGGTGCTCGCATTCGCCACCACGGCACCGCGGCGACCGTTCCGAGCGAGCGCCTCGCCCAGCCCGCCCACGCCGTTTTCGGTTCCGTCCGACCGGAGACCCATCGCGGGGACACCGGGCACGACCACGCTCCCGGAGACCGCGTGGCCCACCCGGTAGCTCTGCGCCGCCACCGCCCGCATGCCTTTCAGCGGTTCGTTTGCGTCATATGAGGTCGATCCACTGGACCCGGTGGTCAGGATCTCCCCGGCACCGAGTGAGGCGTACGCCTCGGCGGCGTCGGGATACAGACCGCCCGTCTTCACCTGCATCGCACCGATCGCGCCGTGCTTCGAGAGCCGCTCGAGGTTCGGCATCGAATCGCCGGTGACATCGTCCAGGCTGAGCCGGGGAATGCCGATGACGAGCACCTTGTCGGCCCGTGGCAGCGGGGAGCGCCCGCTGGTCTGGCCCAGATCGCTGGTCCACCACGACCCGATCACCATCAGGACGGCCAGTCCGATCAACAGCATGCGGACTCGACTGGTCACTCAGGAACCGCCGTGGCGCGCGAGTCGGGCAACGAGGAGCTGTCGGCCGTGTCGGAGTTCGGGGGTCTTCAGCACCGTGAGCCCGACCAGGGCCACGACGACGCCGAGCGCCCCGGACGCCACCGCCGCTCCGATGGCGTGCGCCCGGGTATTCCAGCCGATCCACACGCTCACCCCGAGCGCCGCGAGCACGGCGGGGACCGATGCGGCGACCGATCGGCCGAGCGCGCCGAGGATCCGCAGCGGCCGGTCGACCCAGACGCCCACGATCCGGAAGAGCACCACCACGCCGCCGATCAACACCACCGCCTGGATCAGGCCGAAAGAGACGAGCATCGCCGTCCCGTGGAGAAAGATCGTGCAGATCACCATCGCCACCACCGCCACCACGGTCGCTGCCAAGTTGACGAGCGTCGGGCTCCGCGCGTCGTCCACCGCGTAGCTGGCCCTGGTGAGCAGGAAGAACAGGCTGTACGCGCACAACCCCACCAGATAGCCCGCCAATATGAACGCGACGAGACGGACACCGTGGGTGTCGAGTTCTCCGATCCGTACGACCGACAGCGCGGGCATCGCGACGACCGCCAACAGGCCGCTCGCCGGGATCAACAACAACACCATCGAACGCACCCCGAGAGCCAGGTCGACCGCGAAGCCGTCCCGATCCTGCGCTGTCGCCTGACGTGACAGTCGGGGGAACAACGCGGTGAAGATCGGGTACGCGAGCAGTGCGTGGGGCAGCAGGAAGAACATGAACGCCGTCTGATACGCGATGACCCCGCCGTCGACGCGCCCCGCCAGCACGATCGTGGCCAGGATCAACACCTCGTTCAAGCCGACGTGCCCGACGGCCCAGGCGCCACGCCGCACGAGCGCGCCGAGCGCCACCCCACGGGTGTGCCAGCGCGGCCGCAGGCTCAGCCCGGCGTGCCACAACGCGACGAAGGGCACGATGGTCATCGCCACGGTGCCGGCCAGCGTGCCCCCGCCCAGCAGCACCTTCTCGGCGAGGGTCAGGTCGAATCCCCGCGCCGGGTCGTACTGGTGCGCGAACACGACCATCGTGGCGGTCACGACGATGTTGTTGAACAGCGGGGCGATGGACGTGGCGAGGAACCGGTGATCGGCCTGCAACAGGGCACTGGCCACCGAGCCGACGGCGTAGAAGACCAACTGGGGCATGATGAACCACATCAGGAATGCCCCGAGCCGGATCTGATCGGCGCGGGACCCATCGGTGACTCCCAGGGTCAACAGCCGCATGATCCAGGTGCCGCCGAACATTCCCGCCAGGGCGATCAC
The DNA here is from genome assembly GCA_964510215.1 of uncultured Iamiaceae bacterium. GTDB lineage: Bacteria > Actinomycetota > Acidimicrobiia > Acidimicrobiales > Iamiaceae > JAFDWI01. Next base: position 957 of record CAZEAV010000041.1, on the reverse strand, counting down.
GCCGACGGCCACCGCACCTCTCGTGGCGAGCACCGAGCCCAGATGCCGCGCCCCGGCAGGTCCCCTCTGTCCCCCGACGTTGGCGTCGCCGGTCTCGTCGGACCTGCTCAGCAGCGTCACGAAGCTGGGGATGAGGATCGAGAACAACAACCCGCCGATCAACAGCTCGAACAGGACGTTGGAGACCTCGTTCGCGCGCTGATAGGAGTCGCCGAGGAACACGATGCCCAACGCGCCGGCGACGGCGACGACCCGGACGAATCCCGAGATACGCGAGATGAGATTGCAGACGGTGATCAGCGTGGCCGCCCGACCCAGCGCGGCCCGCCGCGGCTCGTCGGAACCACTCGCTTCCTCGGAGCTGTCGATCACCGGGTCGACCGCCGCCGCATCGACCCCGGTGATCCCCGACGGCGCCGGGAGCGACGGGCCTTCGGTGTCGTCGCCGGGGTCGGTGGACGACGACGATGTCACGTAGTGCTCCGGCCCCGACATGGTGTTCCAAGGCTACGTGAAGTACCACACGGGACCCCGTCACAGCGCAGAACCGTCTAGCGTTGACCCGCGCAAAGGGAAGAAGCAAGGAGCGACGATGACCGACGATGAAACCCTGGTACGCGAGCGGGTGAAAACGCTCCTCGAAGACGTGGACCCCACCGTGGTTTCCGCCGAGGAGTTCCGCGGTGCGCAGTTCGACGCGGGCCTGGCGTGGGTGCACTTCCCCGAAGGGTCCGGCGGGCTCGGTCTGGCGCCCCGCTGGCAACGCACCATCGACGCCGAACTCGCCGCCGCAGGTGCCACGGGGCCGGGTCTGAAGCAGTTCTTCGGGCTGACCATGGCCGGGCCCACGGTCCTCACCAACGGGTCCGATGCGCTGCGTGAGCGCCTGCTCCGCCGGGCGTTCACCGGTGAGGACGTCTGGTGTCAGCTCTTCAGCGAGCCCGGAGCCGGTTCGGT